>JAOUDF010000138.1 GCA_029859385.1 Nitrospirota bacterium | reverse complement strand
CAAAGACCGGGACCGTAGTAGACGATCTTGGCGATGATTTCCTTTGATGCGTAATTGAAGAGCATTGGCTCGGCCTCCGTGTGCGGTACCCTCGATGGACGGGGGTCTTCCCTCAGGGTTTCTTAACTCTGCAATACACCATCGGCGATGTGAGCACAAACCTTTAATATGAAACAGAGGAGGAGAGCGGAAGAGACGGGCCAGAAATGGTCAGCAGGCCGGGGTCGAAGACTCTATGGTAAATACGCAGTTGCGGGTCTTGTTCTTGGCGCGATACATGGCCTTGTCAGCCAGGGCAAGGATCTGCTCCCGCGTTTCGGCGTGCTCCGGGAATGAAGCGACTCCGAAACTCGCGGAAAGCTTGAGGGAGATACCCTCCTCCGCAAGGAAGACATTGTTTGCGACGGCTTTTCTGAGCCTTTCGGCAATCATGAGGGCGGCTGAAATGTTTGTCTGGGGAAGGACCACCACGAACTCGTCGCCTCCATAACGCGAGACGATGTCAACGGACCGCAGTTTGCCGATAAGGAGCCGCGCAACCTCGGCCAGCACCTTGCTGCCCATCAGATGACCGTGCGCGTCGTTGACTTCCTTGAAGAAATCCATGTCCATGAAGATGACGGAAAGGGGGGTTCCGTACCGGCGAGAACGCTCCATTTCCACGTCGATGGTGCGATTGAGGTAGCGCAGGTTAAAGAGCTTCGTAAGGTCGTCGGTGATGACCATTTCGGCCATCCGCTGGTAAATCTTGCCCCGTTCGATGGCTATCGCCGCCTGGTCAACCAGTTCAAGCACCAGCTTCAGGTCTTTTTCGTCGAAAGGCAGCCCGTCGCGGCGGTTCACCACCTGAAGGACGCCGATGGTGTCCCCGCCGCTCTTTATGGGGACCGCCATCAGCGACCGGACTTTCACGCCATCGGGCGCATCCACCGCGGCATAGTAAGACCGGTCGGACTTCACGTCGGCGACACTGGCCGGTTCTCCGGAAAGAAAGGTGCGGCCGACAATACCCTTTCCCGGAGGCACCACTTTCCTCTTCCAGCTGCTCCGGCGGCCCCATCGTTTTACCAGCACCACGGCCAGTTCGTCGTGCTGTTCGTCATGGAGAAAAATGGTCCACCCTTCGGCGCGGATCATCTTCTGTATCTTGCCGAGAATGATATCCAGTATCTGTCCGGGTTCGCTGGTGGACGTGAGGGATTTGCCGACGTCGATGAAAAAGGAGAGTTCCTTGGTTGCCCGGTCTACGAAGTCCCGCAGCTCGCGGTTTTCCGTAAAGACCTTTTCGGTGGATTTGATCTGCCAGAGGGCATGGCGGACATCGGAGACCCCGAGATGCTTTTTGATATGCCCGTGAAACCGGCTTACCGCCAGGTCCCGCCTCAGCGGCCCTTCGTTTACCACCAGCAGCCGGTAAATTTCCGGAGAGGTCGTAAAGAAAAGCTCCCGCTCCTGCCTCTCCGTAGCGCGCCACACCGTCTCGCCTACGAGCACTATGGCGCCAAGCCTCACGGCATCATCCAAAGCACCCAGTACGCTCTTCTGCGTATAGACGTGGTAGCCGGAGGCCCCCAGTGCCTTCCTGACCTCTTCCACATAGTCGCGGCTGTCAACGACGATCAGCTTCCTGATGTCAACGCCGGCCCTTCGTTCCCTCTTCACGATGTCACCCTGAGTCATGGAATGAGATTGTCTACTCTTTTTACAGGTGCCGGGGAAGAAATGTCGAGTTTATTTTCTGTAATACCTGGAGAAAGAAGTCGCCCTGTCTGTCCGACTGTTTTCAATAAAAACCCGGTACGGCATTCCCCAAGAGGGATTTGCAATAATCAGGCCTTTCTTACTGCGTTGCAGCAACAATCTCGGCATAACACTCGGGACGACGGTCCTGGAAAAAGGGGAGCGTCCTCTTGGCCTCATCGACGAGGGAGAGGTCTATATCGACAAGGTAAACCGTATCCCTCTCCGCCGCCGGCTCGCCGACCAGTTCACCAAAGGGGTTTATGCAGAAACTGGCTCCGTAGAAGCTCTGATGCTCTTCTCTGCCGACCCGGTTGGCCCGTAGCGTAAAGAAGCCATTGGTAATTGCGTTGGCTGAGATCACCTTGAGCCAGCGGTCCTGGGAGGCAAAGGCTGCCGAGGTCGGCGCCACGACGATCTGCGCCCCCTTGAGGCCAAGGATCCGGCTCCCTTCGGGGAAGAAGTTATCCCACGATATCTGAATGCCGATCCTGCCGCAGGAGGTATCGAAGACGGGGAAGGCGTCATTGCCGGGCTGAAAATAGTACTTCTCTTCCCAGAGAGCCACCTGCGGGACATGTACCTTTCGGTACACTCCGGCAACCGAACTGTCCTTTTCTATCACAACCGCGGAGTTGTAGCAGGAATCTCCGTCCCGCTCAAAGATGGGGCAGACCAAAACCATCCCCGTCTCCCGTGCCAGCTCTTTCATCTCGGCGATTATGGCGCCATCGAGTCCCTGGGCCATGGCAAAGGCCCCGTCATCCTTCTTCGCAGGAAACCACGGATAGACGGACAGCTCCTGGAAAGCGGCCAGCCGGGCCCCTTTCTCGGCGGCCAGTTTCGCCATTTCAATGGCCCTCTTGACGTTTCGTTCAACGTCGGGGCCGCAGGACATCTGTATTGCTGCGATTTTCATAACAATTTCATCTCTCAAATTTCAGATTACGCACCGCAGCACTTCTTGTATTTCTTCCCGCTTCCGCACGGACACGGGTCGTTTCTCCCCACTTCCGCCCCACTCTTCCGGACGGTGGTCGGCTTCTCCGCTTCGGCGCCCCGGTTGAAAATGACCCTCTGGGGCCTGGGCCTGGGCGCGAGAAGCGGCTGAGGGGCGCGAGGCGCATGGGGCGCGTCGGGCGTCTGCTGGGGGACATGCGCCGGCGCATGGGCCGGTTCCTCGCGGACAATCTGTATCTTGTAGAGTATTGCGACGGCTTCCGACTTGATCCTCTCTACCAGGCCGGCGAAAAGGTCGAAGCCTTCCTTCTTGTATTCCACCAGCGGGTCTTTCTGGCCGTAGCCGCGCAACCCGATCCCCTCCTTGAGATGGTCCATGGTAAGGAGGTGGTCTTTCCACTGGGTATCGATGGTCTGAAGGAGGACGCGCCTCTCAAGGTGACGCATAAGCTCCGCGCCCAGTTCCTGTTCCCTGGCGCGATAGGCATTATGGACTGCCCCGTGCACTGCGTCGTGAAGGTCGCCGTAGTCGAGGTCGGACGGATCTCCCTCCAGGCGCAGTTCCACGCCAAACTGGGCATGGAACGCCTCCTTGAGCCCCTTCAGGTCCCAGTCCTCCGCATGCCGCTCCCTCTCACAAAAGAGGTCCACCATCCCTTCGACCAGTTCGTTGATAATGGCGACGATTTCCGCCCGGATATTTTCGGTAGTCAGCAGATGGCGACGCTGTTCGTAGATAACCTTTCTCTGGCGGTTCATGACGTCGTCATACTCGAGGAGCTGCTTGCGGATGTCGAAGTTGTGGCCTTCAACCTTCTTCTGGGCGTTCTCTACGGCCTTGGTCACCATCTTGTGCTCGATGGGGATCCCTTCTTCCATGCCCAGCTTCTCCATGAGCCCCTTTATCCGGTCGGAACCGAATATCCTCATCAGGTCATCCTCGAGGGAGAGATAGAACCGTGAGGAGCCGGGGTCGCCCTGCCTTCCGGAGCGGCCCCTGAGCTGGTTGTCGATACGGCGGGACTCGTGACGCTCGGTACCGATGATATGCAGCCCTCCGGCCGCCACCACCTTGGCCTTGTCCTCCTCGCAGGTGAGGATGGCCTTGTCCAGCGTAGCCTCCCACTCTTCGGGGGTGTAGTTTTCTTTCTCACGCAGCATCTCACGGGCAAGCCCTTCGGGATTTCCTCCCAGCAGGATGTCGGTACCGCGTCCCGCCATGTTGGTGGCGATAGTAACCCCCCCTACCCTGCCTGCCTGCGAAACGATCTCGGCCTCCCGCTCGTGGAACTTGGCGTTGAGTACCGAGTGTTTGATCCCCTTCCGCTTCAGCATCTCGCCCAGGTACTCCGACTTCTCGATGGAGATGGTGCCCACCAGGACCGGCTGCCCCTTGGCATGGCGCTCCACCACGTCATCGATAACGGCGCTGAACTTTTCGCGTTCGGTTTTGTACACCACATCAGCCATGTCCTGGCGGACCATGGGGCGGTTGGTGGGCATGACCATGACTTCAAGATTGTAGGTCTTGTTGAACTCGGGGGCCTCGGTGTCGGCGGTACCGGTCATTCCCGCCAGCTTGTGGTAGAGGCGGAAATAGTTCTGGAAGGTAATGGTGGCGAGGGTCTGGTTTTCGTTGGCGATCTTGACCCCCTCCTTGGCCTCAACCGCCTGGTGGAGCCCCTCGCTCCAGCGTCTGCCGGGCATGAGACGCCCCGTAAACTCGTCGACGATGATGACTTCACCCTCCTTGACGACGTAGTCCACGTCGCGTTTGTACATGGCGTGAGCCCTCAGGGCCTGGATCACATGGTGGACCAGCTCAAAGTTTTCAGGCTGGTAGAGGTTGGTCACGCCCAAGAGCTCTTCGACCCGCGCATTCCCCTCCTCGGTCAGCGAAACCGTCTTGGTCTTTTCCTCGACAGTATAGTCCCGCTCGGGCTTCAACTTGGGGATGATCTTGTCTATTTTGTAGTATTTGTCGGTCGACTCCTCGGTCGGGCCGGAGATGATCAGCGGCGTCCGCGCTTCGTCCACAAGGATCGAGTCGACCTCGTCGACGATGGCGAAATTGAGTTCCCGCTGGGCAAAATAGGCGGCGTCGAACTTCATGTTGTCACGCAGGTAGTCGAAGCCGAACTCGTTGTTGGTGCCGTAGGTGATATCGGCGTTGTAGGAGACCTGGCGCTCCTCATCCGAGAGCCCGTGGATGATGTTCCCCACCGTGAGCCCCAGGAACCGGTAAATCTTCCCCATCCACTCGCTGTCGCGTCGGGCGAGGTAATCGTTGACGGTGACGACATGCACCCCCCTGCCCGTGAGCGCATTGAGGTAGACCGGGCCGGTGGCGACCAGGGTTTTCCCTTCACCGGTACGCATTTCGGCGATCTTGCCCTCGTGCAGCGCGATGCCGCCCATGATCTGCACATCGAAATGCCGCATATGCAGAACCCGCTTCGAGGCCTCCCTCACTACGGCAAAGGCCTCGGGGAGGATATCCCACAGGAGATCCTGCTGGGCCTGGTAGAGCTCCTTCTCAACAGCCTCCACCTCATGCTGCAGCGCCTCGCGTTCCCCTTCGTCCTCGCATTCGGCCAGGGCCGCTTTTTTCTCGGCAATACGCGCCTCGATAGGCAGGGATATTTCCCTGATCCTTGCCTTGTACTCCTCCGTCTTCCCTCTCAACCCTTCATCACTGAGGGCCGAAATCTTCGGTTCAAGGGCATTCACACTCTCCACAATCGGCCAGAGGCGCTTGACCTCTCTCTCGTTCTTCGTGCCGAACATCTTTTTCAACAGGGTATTTATCATGTAACGAGTTCTCCCTCCGCAAAAATCATTGCATACTACGAATGAATACGCGATTATAGGAAATTATTGCGAGGATTACCATAATTTAGTCTCAAGGTTTTTTTAAAAATTACGATTCAATGACATGCAACTTACTGAAAAATCTCGGGCAGAGCAGAAAATAATGCGCGGATCAATAAAAAACATCCTGGTCGTGGAGGATAGCCGGACAGGGGCCGACGTCATCGTGGCCGCCCTCGAGCCCCTTGATTACCAGATACAGGTTGCCGGGTCGGCCGAAGAGGGAATAGAGGCCATAGGCCGGTCAATTCCCGACCTGATTATCTCCGACATCATCCTTCCCGGAATGGACGGCTACGACTTCTGCCGCAAGGTCCGGGAGCGGGCAGAGACGCGGCTCACCCCCTTCATATTCCTTTCCTGCAAGGACCAGGTGGATGAAAAGGTAGAAGGTTTGCAGTCCGGCGCCGACGATTATCTGACGAAGCCTTTCGCTCCCGCTGAGCTGATCGCCCGGGTAAGCGCCTCCCTCACCAAGATGGAGATACTCCTCAACCTCTCCAACATCGACGGCCTGACCGGCATTTACAACCGGAAACATTTCGACGAGCGCCTGGCCCAGGAGTTCAAAAGGCACAGTCGCCGCGACCTGCCGTTCTCCATGGTGCTCATCGACATCGACAACTACAAGGAGATAAACGACACCTACGGCCACCTCACGGGAGATATCGTACTGCAGGAGATGGCGCGGTTTCTGCGGATGGAGCTGAGGGAACAGGATATCATTGCCCGATACGGCGGCGATGAGTTCGCCGTTGTCTTCCCTGAAACCGACAAGGAAGGGGCCGTCGCCGTCCTGACCCGGATGGCCAATGAGATTTCCCGCCGCCCTTTCCCCGGCGCAGGAGGGGAAACGGTACCCAAAGTGACCGTAAGCGCGGGGGTGTCCAGCTACCCCCGGGACGGCCTGAGCCCTGAGGAACTGGTCAGCAAGGCCGATGAAGCCCTCTATCGTGCCAAAAGAGGCGGGCGCGACCAGGTCTGCGGGTAATTCAAATTCCAGATTCCATATCCAAATCTTAAATCTGAAATCTCAAATCAGTACTCAAAGGTGTCCCACTCCTTACACTGCGGACACTTCCAGTAGACCTCCCTCGACTCATACCCGCAGCTTCCGCAGTGGAACAGCATGCCCACCGGATTGAATATCTGCAGCAGGTTCCGGTGGCTGGCAAGGGCCTCGTCCTTCCGCTCGCCCTGGAAATAGATATCCCCCAGAATCTGGTGGGCCTCAAGATAGCGGGGGTTTTTTTCGACCACCTTCTTGAGCAGCGTCTCCGCCCGCTCGTGATCGCCCGCCTTGAAGCAGTAGCGCCCCAGGGCCATCAGGGTCTGGATATCATCGGGGTTATTTCTGGTGGCATCCTCCAGAATCCCCAGCATCATCTCCCCTTTGCCCATGGCCTTA
>JAOUDF010000137.1 GCA_029859385.1 Nitrospirota bacterium | reverse complement strand
GGGTTCTTACGTCAGCCATGCTTGTATCCTCATATCGGGCAAATGGTTTTCCCCAGCTTCTCGGTCAGCTTCAGGTTTTCGGAATAATCCACCGGGATATCAATGACCGACGGCCTCTTCTGGCGGAAGGCATCCTCAAGGATTGGCACCAGTTCCGATGCGCATTCTACGCGGTACCCTACTGCCCCGAAAGACTCGGCGTACTTCTTGAAATCAGGGTTGCCGAAAGAAATGCCGAAATCCTTGCCGTACTTGCGCACCTGTTTCCAGCCGATGAGGCCATAGGCCCCGTCGTTCCAGATCATGGTAACGATGGGGAGATTAAGACGGCACGCAGTTTCGAGCTCTTGAGAGTTGAGCAGAAAGGCGCCGTCGCCGCACACCGCCACCACTTTCCTTTCCGGATATGCCAGCTTGGCGGCAATGGCGCCGGGAAGGGAAATGCCCATGGAGGCGAATCCGTTGGAGATGATCACCGTGTTCGGTTCGTAGGCCGGATACATGCGGGCCACCCACATCTTGTGGGCCCCGACGTCGCTGATGACAATATCCTCCGGGCCCATGACAGAGCGGAGGTCCCACAGTATCTTCTGGGGCTTCACCGGGCATCCGGTATTTTCCCGATGCTCCTCGAGGTCGCGTTTGATATAGTCCCTGAGCGTATAATTGTAGGTACACTTTTTGGGTTCGCCGAGGCGCTCACTTAAAAGACGGAGCGTCTCGGAAATATCGGCGCTGATCTCCACCGCTGGAGAGTAGTATTCGTCGACTTCGCTTAACGTGGAATCAATATGGATGATGGTCTTGTCCTTGCGGGGATTCCAGAACTTGGGCCCGTATTCCACGATGTCGTAACCGATGGTGATGACAAGGTCTGCCTTGTCGAAACCGCAGGAGACATAGTCGTTCGCCTGAAGCCCGATGGAAAGGAGCGACAGGTCGTTCTCAAAGGAGATCGACCCCTTTCCCATGAAGGTCTCCGCCACGGGGATTTGCGATTTTTCGACAAAGCGGCGGAGTTCCTTCGCGGCGCCCCCTCTGATGACTCCGTTGCCCGAGAGGATGATCGGCTGCTTTGACGCGGCGATAAGCTCTGCAGCCCTGTCGAGCACCAGGTCGTCGGGGCAGGGGCGCTTGGAGATCGATTTGGGAAGATAATATTCCTCTACCTGCTCGGCGGCGATGTCCTCTGGCAGTTCAATGTGGCAGGCCCCCGGCTTCTCACTTTCGGCCAGTTTGAAGGCCTTCCGCACCATTTCCGGCACCAGGCGGCCCTTTTCAACCCGGGCGTTCCACTTGGTGATCGGCTTGAACATACTGACGATATCGATGTACTGATGGGATTCCTTGTGGGTCCGCTCCAGCCCCGCCTGACCGGTGATGGCCACCAGAGGCGCCCTGTCCATGTTGGCATCGGCAACGCCGGTCATGAGGTTGGTGGCGCCGGGGCCAAGGGTCGCAAGACAGACGCCGGCCTTTCCGGTCAATCGGCCGTAAACATCGGCGATAAAGGCTGCGCCCTGTTCATGGCGGGTGGGAATGAAACGGATGGAGGAATGAGAAAGGGCCTCCATAATATCGAGATTTTCTTCTCCGGGGAGCCCGAAGATATCGGTGACTTCTTCCTTTTCAAGACACTTGACCAGAAGCTCAGCTGCATTCATGGATATTCACCTCTCCCGATGATATGAAACGGCCGGTTTCAGCACCCTCACAGTATAAGCCATGCAGGAGGTATCGTCAAAACCGGCCGGTTTCTTAAACAAGCAGACGTGCTGAAAATCAGAGCTTGGGAGTGGTAACCTGAAACACCGTCAAGACATCGCCGCCGGAGTTAAGGATGGAATGTTCCACCGCAGCCGGAGCAAGGAAGGAGTCGCCAGGCCCAATATCAACCTTCTCGGTCCCTACGGTCAGCACACCGGTTCCCTCAATTACATAAAAAGCCTGATCGGAGTGGGGATGCTGATGGACGTCGAGAATCTGGCCGGGGCGGAAACAATAGATGTCCGTCACCAGCTTGTCCGAATCGAAAAGGGTCTTCTTCACAAACTTCTCAACCGTGAACTCCTTTATTTCATGCACATTCGCTTTCTTCATCGGGTCTCCTCTGTGATGGGTTAATGGGCCTTGTATTGAGGACAATAATTGTCCTGTTAAGAACGATAGATCATTACTATTGCCCTGTCAACAGATTCTTTAACAGATCCTCGGGAACTGCTCCCCGGCCAGCATGTCCAGTATTCTGGTCACCCCCAACGAGGTTTCCAGCAGTACCTTTCCTTTCGGTGCCTCCATTACCTTGCCGATGACAGCGGCATCCCGACCCAGCGGATGGCTCTTCATGGCAGCGAGCACAGGCTGCGCCGAGTCCGGTGACACGATGGCGATCAGCTTCCCTTCGTTCGCAAGATAGAGCGGGTCGAACCCCATAATCTCGCACGCCCCTCGCACTGCGTCCCTGATAGGGATATCATCTTCGCGAATCAGCATGCCGGATCCGCCCGACGCGGCCAGCTCGTTAAGCGTCGTTGCCAGGCCACCCCGTGTCGGGTCACGCATGGCCCTTACACCGTTCGATTCCGCAAGGACAACCTTCACCAGACCGTGGAGCGGCGCACAGTCGCTCTCTACCGGCACATCCATCTGCAGGCCGTCCCGATGGGCCATGATGGTGATACCATGATCACCCATAGCACCCGAAACGATAATGGCATCACCCGGCCTTATAGTGAGAGGTGAGAGGTTATGCCCGTTGCTGATGACGCCGATCCCCGCCGTATTGATGAATATCCCGTCGCCTTTCCCCCGCTCCACCACCTTGGTGTCGCCGGTAACAATGGGCACCCCGGCATCTTTGGCGGTGCGGGCCATCGATTCCACCACCTGCCGCAGGTCCTCGACAGCCGTGCCTTCCTCGATAATGAACGAGGCGCTGAGATAGAGCGGCTCCGCCCCGCCCACAGCCAGGTCGTTGATGGTACCGCAGACCGCCAGCTTGCCGATATCGCCGCCGGGGAAGAATATCGGCTTTACCACAAAAGAGTCGGTGGTAAAGGCATGGCGAGAAGCGGCAAGACTAAATACCGCCTGATCGTTCAACGGCGCAAGGAGCTCGTTGTCGAATGCCTTCAGAAAGATATCCTGCACCAGCTGCTGGCTCAGCTTTCCGCCGCTGCCGTGGGCAAGAAGTATGCGGTCATGTTTCATGTTCACCTGTCATGAGGACTGCTCCACCATATTTATAATAGGCCGCGCAGGTCCCCTCCGAAGACACCATGCACGGCCCTGCGGGTGATTCCGGAGTGCAGGCCTCTCCAAAAAGATTGCATTCCGGAGGGACAATAAGCCCCCGAAGTACTTCGCCGCAACGACAACCGGCAGGCTCGTTTCCGGTTCCGGCTCCTATATCGAAACGCCTCTCCGCATCGAAGGCGGCGAATTCCAAGCGAATCTTCATCCCGCTCATGGGAATTGTCCTGATACCGCGCCAATCTGCGTCGCATACCTCAAAGACCTGTTCCATCACACGCCGGGCCTTTTCATTCCCCTCCCAGGTCACTACACGGCTATACTGTATCTCTATATCTTTTCTCCCCTCTTCCAGTTGACGTATCAGCATATAAATGCCGTAAAGGGCGTCCAGCGGCTCGAATCCGGCAACAACGCAGGGGGCCCCGTAGTCCCGGGCAATGAAACCGTAGGCCTCGGCCCCGATGATTGCGGTGACATGGCCCGGGCAGAGAAAGCCGTCGATTTGCATAGAACCGGAATCCAGCAGCCCTTTCATGGCGGGTGGGGTAAGCTTCGGATAGGCCAGCACCGAGTAGTTGCCGAGCCCTTCGGCCCTGGCCATGAGGATAGTGGCGGCAATGGCGGGAACGGTGGTCTCGAAGCCGACGCCATAAAATATAACCTGTCGGCCGGGGTTGGCCCGGGCAATGTCGAGCGCCCCCAGCGGCGAATAGACCACGCGGACATCGGCCCCCGCGGCCCGCTCCTCCTGCAACGAAGAGTCGGAACCCGGTACCTTCATCATGTCGCCGAAGGTCGCGAGGATGACCTCTTCCTGTCGGCGGCTGAATTCGATAACCCGGTTCACGTCGCTCGCGGAAGTGACGCATACAGGGCAGCCGGGACCGGAGACAAGCCGGATATGAGAAGGCAGCGCCTCTCTTATCCCGAACCGTGAAATCGCATGGGTATGGGTGCCGCAGATTTCCATGATAGTGGCGGGTCGACCCGAGATTTCGAGAATCTTTTTCATGATCGCGCGTGCCCCGTCCCGCTGGCGGAATTCGTCGACGTACTTCACGGCTGCATGCCTTTCACCAGTTCATCCACCAATCTCAACGTTTCAGCGGCCTCGGCCTCGTTAACTTTTTGAATGGCAAACCCGGCATGGACAATGACGTAATCGCCGACGCGCACGTCGTCAATAAGCATAAGGTTCGCATCCTTGCGCGTCCCCGCTACATCGACCGTTGCGGTCATATCAGTGATTTGCACTATCTTGCCCGGTATGCCAAGACACATTATACTGCCCCTCTCTTTACCCTCTCCCACGCCACTACAGCCTGCCCCAGCGCAATGCCTCCGTCGTTACACGGCACCTTCTCGTGGGTCCAGACTGAAAACCCTTCCCTTGCCAGTGAACTACGCACCATATCCGCAAGAAGCCTGTTCTGAAACACACCGCCGCTCAGCACGACTTCGCCGATGCCGTATTCGTTCCTCATCCACCGGCAGATGTCGCCTATTATGCCTGCGATGGTAAGGTGAAACCTGGCAGCGATGACAGGTAATTCCACTCCGTCCACGATATTTGCGACCATCACTGCAATGGCAACTGCCGGGTCGACCACGAAACAATTACCCCCGGCAAGCCTGAAGGGGTACGGTTTCAGTTCGCTGCTCATTCCCCGGCGGGCAGCCGCTTCCAGGGCCATGGCCGCCTCACCCTCGAAGGTATTGATATCGACAAGGCCCAGAAGGGAGGAAACCGCGTCAAAGAGCCTGCCCATGCTGGAGGTAAGCGGCAGGTGCGTATCTTTTAGCATGGAACGGATAATCCGCACATTCTCCGGGTCGAAACGACTGAAGAACCAGCGACAGCGATTCTCCGCGTCCTTTCCCAGAATATGGAAAAGCCATGTCGATGTCATCCGCCACGGCTCCTTCGCCGCCTTGTCCCCGCCGGGCATGGGAATATACCGCAGTCGCGCCATCCGCTTGAACGCCGCCCGGTCCGACAGAAGAAACTCCCCACCCCAGACATGACCATCCTCGCCATACCCCGTACCATCGAAGGCAATCCCGATTACCCTCTTGTGCAAGCCGTGTTCGGCCATGCAGCTGGCGATATGGGCATGATGGTGCTGCACCGCTACGACCCTTTCCGGCGGAATCTCGTTTTTTTTCGCATACTCCTGGGCAATGGTGGTACTCATATAGTCAGGATGCAGGTCATGGGCAACGATCTTTGGTTCCACGCGGTAGGTATTCCTGAGATTAGCCAGCGTTTCCTTGAAGAAGGTCATGGCTTCCCAGTTCTGAAGGTCACCGATGTGCTGGCTTAAAATGGCGTAATGCCCTTTGGTCAGGCAAAAGGTATTCTTAAGCTCAGCACCACAGGCCAATATGTCATCCAGCTCTTCCCCGAGATCTATGGTTTCGGGCACAAAGCCCCGTGACCGCCGGATAACGCTGGTTCGATCTTCTCCGGTTACTATCGAATCATCGACCCGCATGTAGATATTGCGGTCATGGAGCAGGAAGAAATCGGCGACACTGAACCGTTTGATCGCCTCGTCATTGTCGATGACTATAGGCTCTTCCGCCAGGTTGCCGCTGGTCATGACGAGAGCCTCAAAGGCATCAGACGCCAGTAGAAGCGCATGTAACGGCGTGTACGGCAGCATAACGCCCAGCCGGTCATTCCGCGGAGCCACCGCCTCGGCGAGAGGGGAGGATTCAAGTTTCTCCAGGAGCACTATGGGTTTCAGTCCTCCGGCAAGGATACGCTCCTCAGACTCCGTGACCGTGCAGAAACGGCGTACTGTCTCTACGTCTTTCATCATGAGGGCAAAGGGTTTGTTCGACCGGCGCTTCCAGTCCCGTAGCCGCTCGACCGCGGTCTGGTTTGCGGCATCGCAGGCAAGGTGAAACCCGCCCAGTCCCTTTATGGCCCCGATCTTCCCTTCTTTGAGCAGCGCTATCGCCTGCCCTATCGCACCTGCCCCCTCATGCCGTCCCGCATCCGCCGACAAAGCCCCCCTTAACCATATCTTCGGGCCGCATTGGGGACACGCATTAGGCTGGGCGTGGAAGCGTCGGTTCGCCGGATCGTGATATTCGGCCTCGCAGGCGGCGCACATGGCAAAAGAAGCCATCGTGGTCTTTGAACGATCGTAGGGGGTATCGAGGACAATGGAATAGCGGGGTCCGCAATTGGTGCAGTTGATGAACGGGTATCGATAACGGCGGTCGGCGGGGTCGAACAGTTCCCGAAGACAATCGGGGCATGTGGCGATATCGGGGGAGATGAGAGGTGCTCGGCCATCCGCGGCCAGGCTGTCCCGTATGACGAATTCCGACCCGCGTCCCACCGGCGGAATTGCCTCCATCCGGATGGCGTCTATTCTGGAAAGGGGCGGCGCCTGACTCTTGAGTTCATGGATAAACTGATCAACACCCTCCCCCTCCACCTCGATGAGTAGCCCGTCCGGCGTATTCCGGCAATACCCGCCCAGCTGATGACGATGGGCAAGGTTATGCACAAAGGGCCGAAAACCGACCCCCTGGACAATCCCGGTAACCTCAATCCGTGTACGAGGCGCCATAGGGTTCAATGGAAACTATGTCAATGTCTCTTCCGGCGACAATTTCTACCGAACTTCCCTTGCACTTGACACAGTAGGCAAGGGGGCCATCCATGGAAAACTCCTCGCCGCAATCCTTGCATTTCCCGGTAAGAGGGGTTTCCTCGACCTCGAGCATCACCCCTTCCAGCGATGTTCCCCTGGT
>JAOUDF010000136.1 GCA_029859385.1 Nitrospirota bacterium | reverse complement strand
GTGTGCGCCGGTGAATGCGCCTTTCGCATGGCCAAACAGCTCCTTTTCGAGAAGAGAATGGGGGATCGCCGCGCAGTTCATTCCGACAAAAGCGCCGTCTCTGCGCCCGCTCATCTGGTGTATAACCCTGGCAATCAGCTCTTTACCGGTACCGCTCTCCCCCTGGACAAGCACGGTAGCATCAAGACCCGCGACCATCGAAACCTGCTCGAGGACCTTTTCCATCTTTCTGCTTTTGGAGACAATTCCCGATATGCTCAGCTGTTCACCCATAAGCGCCCTTAACCGCTTGACCTCAGAGATCAGGCGCCTGTTTTCAAGAGCAGCCCCTACCTGCATAAGAAGGTTGGCGGCATCAAAGGGCTTGGCAAGATAGTTGAACGCCCCTCTCCTCATGGCCTCCACCGCATTTTCAATGCTGCCATGGGCCGTGAGAATAATGGCGGGCATGCCAGAATTAATGGCGCGCAACTCCTCCATAAGAGACAGGCCTTCCGTATCGGCCAGTTGAAGGTCGATAACGGCCAAGTCTGTCTCTCCTCCCCTTACTGCCAACACAGCATCTCGGCCGTTCATGGCAGACGTCACTGCATAGCCGGCTGACTCAAGACGTATTACCAGCAACTCAAGAAGGTTACGGTCATCGTCAACCACAAGTATGTGCGCCTTTACCGTCATATCCCTCAGCGGCCCAGATTTCGCCTCATCTCCTCAATTTCCATGTCGATCTTTCTCGCCTTTTCAACGTCTTTCCGAACTCTCTCCAAGTCCTGCCGCAGCCGTTCGTTTTCCTGCTGGAGTTTCCTCGTTTCCTGATTGCACTGGTCGGCATCCCGGCGTAACTGGTCAATTTTGGCATGCGCCTTCTCCAGATTCTTCTCGCCCGGGGTCCAGAAGGTTGTGCACCCGGGCAGAAGAAACATTATGCCGGCAGTGAAAAAGAGAAGGTGCTTCCTTCTCCCGGTCGGCTTTCGACCCATACCTTTCCTCCGTGCGCGCTTACCACCTGTTTTACGATCGCCAGCCCAAGCCCTGTTCCTTTGATTGCAACGGAGTTGGCCGAGATCCCCTGCCTGAATTTTTCGAAGATGACTGACCGCTCATCTTCGAGAAGTCCTGGGCCGGCATCCTTAACTGACACCACAAGCTCTCCTTCGCTCATTTCTGTCGTGATCATCACTTCACTGCCCGCGGCCGTAAATTTTACAGCATTCCCTAGCAGATTGCGAATTACCTGCAGTACCCGTTCATTATCCATATTCACCAAGGCCAAGGAGCTCTCGCTCTCAAACCCTAGAGTGACACCTTTCCCCACGGCCAGCGGCTCCATCTCCTTTATTACCCTTTGCACCAGCGGAAGCATATCCGCTTTGGCGCAATGAAGCGGCATCATCCCCGCCTCCATCTTGGCAAGGTCGAGCAGGGTATTGACCAATGAAATCAGACGATCGCTTTCTTCGGATATAATGGCCAGCAGCCTCCTCTGCTTCTCAGTCACCTGGCCGCCCGCGCCGTCCGACAGCAGGCTTATCCCTTCCCTGATAGAGGCCAGTGGCGTGCGCAGCTCATGAGACATTGCCGAGAAGAAGTCGGACTTCATCTGGTCGACCTCACGCAGCTTTTCGCACATCAGATTAACCGATGCGGCCAGCCGCTCCACTTCGGGGGGCGACGAGATGGACAGATCGGCCCTGAGGTCTCCCCGGGCAATACGCTCCGTCTTGTCAATCAAAAGCGAGAGCGGCGTAGTGATCCATCGGGCTGCGATATAAGAAAATATTCCTCCTGCCGTCAGTGCCGCAACAGCTATGACCAGCGTCATCCGCCAGGCGCCCGAAGTCCGGTTTTCCAGTTCCAGGATACTTGCAGCAGTTTCGCCCTCTACCAGTATCTTCATTTTCTTCAATTCCGTCGCTATACCGTCCGTCGCTTCGTCTTTCTTTTTCCGATACTCTTCCACGGCGTACGGCCGGTTGTCGGCCAGCCAGACAGACTCTTCTTCCACATATTGACGATACTCTCTGCCCAGCCCCTCCATTCGCTTAATGGCTCTGCCTTTCTGAGGCGTGTCGGCAATAGGCACCGCCTGCTCCAACACTCTGCCGAATTCATCGTTCGCTGCAAGAAACTGCCGGTGAAGCTCCCTGTCTTTCAGAAGGACATATTTCCTTTCATAGCGCATCTGGGCCAGCAGGGCATCGGTGAGCCGCTTTTCCGCTGCTACCAGTTCACTCTCGACCGCAAGAATGTGGCGCAGTGTGTCACTGAAACGTTCCATCTGCCACACCGCGTAAAAACCGACAGGGATGGTTACCATAAGAAGAATGAACGAGCCGATCAGGAGACGCGGGAATATGCGGAATGCCATCAGGAAGACCTTTATCGGAAGTTGTTTTGGACTGATTGTACTACAGCCGAGTAAATGTCCTGCATCCAGATTTTTGATCTTTGTTGGCAGATCCAACTGAATTTGCATACAAACCGTGTAAAACAATCCAGAATCCCATCTAAATTTGCCGCGTACAAACCATAATGTTTTCATAGCATTACTACATCGAGTCGCAAAAGTGTCGGTTTTTTTTACACTACTAAATATTAGCCAGCGTAGATATTCAAGCAAAATCATACGCTTATCAATATGGCACAATATGTGCAAAAATTAATCCAACGATATAAAGACTTAATCATTATCAGGAGACTACTCATGAAACGGTTTTTAGCAAGTGCCTTAATAGTGCTTGGCATGGCAGCCCAAGGTTGGGCAACACCGATAACCATTAACGGTACAAACGGCAGTAATCTGTCCGCAGCGGCAACATTTGCGGCATCCGGAACAAACCTTATTGTCACATTGACCAATACATCAACCAGTGACGTGCTGGTCCCGGCAGATATCCTTACCGCCGTGTTCTTTACCGTGGCAGGCGATCCAACCCTGACCCCTGTATCTGCCCTGCTCAACGCAGGAAGCACCGTTCACTTTGGACCAGTCAATGGCGGCAATGTCGGAGGAGAATGGCAGTACAAGAATCACCTCTCCGGAGCTCCCGGTGGAGCTAATGAGGGAATCTCTTCCAGCGGCCTGAGCCCGCTTTTTAGCAGCGCTAACTTTGGCGGGGCAAACCTTCAGGGGCCTGAGGGCTTGGATGGATTACAGTACGGCATTACGTCAGCTGGCGACAACACTGCAGTAGGGAATGCTGCGGTAACGGGCCAGTTTGCTCTTATTCAAAGCTCTGTAGTCTTTACCCTGTCAGGGTTACCCATTGGCTTTGATCCTTTTGCCGGCATCAGCAATGTGAGCTTCCAGTATGGAACTGCCCTTACCGAACCCAACATCCCCGGCAGAAGACCCCCTCAAGAGATCCCTGTTCCTGAGCCGGGCACGATAATGCTTCTTGGCGGAGGGTTGCTTGGGATGGCGTTTTATGGAAAGCGCAGGATGCGGAAATAGGCAGACTGGCCAGAAAAAACGAAAGGGTGGCGCGATGAATTCGCGCCACCCTTTTTTATTACTTGAAGACGGTAATGGATGTAGTCGCTACATTCCCCGCCGCATCGAATGCCTTGGCAGCGATGCTGTGAGCTCCCGCCTTCTCTTTACGGGTATTCCAGTTGCACGAGAGCGTTGAACCGGAACTTGTACACTTGAGGGCATTGTCAATATAGAGGTCGATCCTGCTCACCCCGGTATCGTCAGTAGCAGCAACCTGAATTGTTGCCCTGCTGCCGATGCTATCGCCATTCGCCGGCGATGTGATGGCCACCACAGGCGCCGTCGTATCTACCGGGTTGCTGACCATCACCGTTACCTTATCCGACTGCCCGACATTCCCCGCTGCATCATAAGCGACTGCGACAAGATCGTGACTGCCGTCCGAAACGCTGGCACTGTCCCAGAAGAAGCTGAAAGGCCCGGTTAAGCCAGTGGCATAGAGGGTACCGTCAACATACAGATCCACTCTTGTCACGCCGTTATCATCGTTAGCTGATACCGTGACAGCAACCCCGCGGCTTACCGCTGAACTATTGGTCGGCGAAACTATGGATACAACCGGGGCTGTAGTGTCGATGACCGGTGCGGCCGCCTTGGCAGCAAGCAGGGTATAGTAAGCGTTGATCTTCCCGAAACCAAACTGGGCATCAAAACCCGCAGCACCAAGATCGTCTGCATTATTCTTGATTATTGCTTCCACATCACTGTTCTTCAGAGTCGGGTTGACTGAGACAACCAGAGCCGCCAGGCCGGAGGTAATGGGCGAAGAGAAAGAGGTTCCGCTCACATACGCATAGCTGCCACCATTCGCGGTGGTAAGTATGGAAGCGCCGGGAGCGGCTACGTCAAGCCAGTCACCAAAACTGGACCAGCTGGCGAGCGTGTTGCTGGAAGTAGTTGCGGATACTGCCACAACATGGTTACAAGCCGCCGGATAATTGGGCGTATTTGACCCGTAATTACCGGCTGAGGCAAAGATTATGGCGCCTTTGCTCCATGCATAATCGGCGGCGCTTTGCAGTGTGGTAGAGCTGCCGGGGCCGCCGTAGCTGATATTAATAACCTTTACGCCACGATCAGCGGCATAAATCATGGCCGAAGCAATGTCGGCATCCCACGCGGAACCGGTCGAATCGGATACCACGAGCGGCATAATGGGATTGTTCCATGCAACGCCGGCCACACCGGAGGCATTATTGGAAATCGCCGCGGCCGAGCCTGCCACCTTGGTGCCGTGCCCGTATACATCGCGTGTATCGTTAGTGCGTGTCACAAAATTCCACCCAGGGACCAATTTCCCCGCCAGATCAGGATGAGCGGGATCAACACCGGTATCTATAATAGCTATTGGATACGAGGTTGAGCCGGTAGAAAGGTCCCACCCCGAAGGGGCCGAGATATTTGCCAGATGCCACTGTGATGGATATTGGGCATCATTGGGTGTGGCGGTCAAACCTCTAACGTAATTAGGCTCCGCAAAGCTTACGAAAGGATTCTTCTCCAGTGCCGCCTTCACCTTGTCCATGGCACCCGCCGGAACCTTGATCCTCTTGACCCGTATTTGAGGGATCTCCCCCACAGTGGAAGCGCCGTGGCCCCTGATGACCTCCTCCATCTTAGCGGATGCGACACCCGCACGGTGCTGCACAAGAAGCTCGTCCTGCACAAAAGGTGAAGCCGCATGGCTCTCCAGCGCCTGACCGGCGACAAAAAGGGAACACACTGCTATGAATACTTTGACTTTCGCTGTCTTACCTGTCTTCGTTACCATTATCTACCTCCATGTTGATCGTGGGTGTTGAAACAGGCTCCTGATGAAGGTAGCTCTGTCTCTTCGGCAGCCCGTCCATCCCGCATCCATCATCGGGACCGTGGCTTTGCGTCGCCGGGTTACCCCGGGTTTGCCCTTTTCGGAAACTGTGCGAACGATTTGCCAGAAACGTGCCAGCTATTTTGATTGATGTGTGGCAATAGTTTAAAGGCACTATTGCGTGGAGAGACTTATCTGATGACGCCCCGCAACTCGCGACACAGCAAGATAGCCACTTCGCTACGAAGCGCCGGGTGACTTTGAAAGGGACAGTTACAATTTTGTGTGATAAAACTATGAGAGACTCGTCAAAAATGTAATCGCCGCATTCACCTTTTATTTTCGACTCTTCGATTCTGCCCATCTGTATCTTGGCAAGATAAAGCATTGTCGAGGGATTGCCGATTATCAACTGGTATATTTGGCAACCTGCTGACCGGTGTTTTTTTATGAGGACTATGTAACCAGCCATGTTCTATGTCGCCCTGAAGACCCTTCTGTATGACAAGGTCAGGTCATTCATTACCCTATTGGGAGTAGTGTTTGCGGTGAGTCTTATTTTTGCCCAAGTGGGTATTTATCTCGGGATGATGGAAAGCTCCTCGATGATTATTGACAACACGCGGGGCGATATCTGGATCACCTCAAAGAACAGCAAGAATTTCGACTTCTCGCAGCCATTCCCTGAATATCTCCACTTCCACGTAAAAGGGACCGAAGGTGTCGAGTGGGCCGAAAAGATTATCGTCGCCTGGGGCATCATAAAGCAGGAAACCGGGGGTACGGAGCAGGTTGAAATTGTGGGGTACAATCCGGACACCCTTGTCGGAGGCCCCTGGCAAATGAAAGAAGGCACTCCGGATGCCGTGAAGAACGGAAACTTCGCAATCGTCGATGAGTCGGCAATGAAGCGGCTGGGTGACATAAAGGTGGGAGACTACCGCGATGCCTTATGGAGAAGACTTGAGATTGTAGGGATATCACGGGGAGCCAAATCGTTTACCACCGCCCCCATTGTCTTTACATCGTACAAAATTGCACAGCAGTTGTTCGGCTGGATAGGCCCCGACAATACCGTGTTTATCGTTGCAAAGGTACAACCCGGGCAGTCGGTATCCACTGTTGTCGAAAGGCTCAAGGCTCGCCTGCATGGTGTTGATGTCTACTCAAAGGAGGACTTCAGCAGGAAGACCCGCCTTTACTGGACAATTGAGACAGGGGTGGGTTTTTCATTCATGCTTACGATCGCCGTAAGTTTTCTCATCGGCATGCTGATTGTAGGGCAGACCATTTACAATTCTACAATGGAGCATATCAAGGAGTTTGGCACATTGAAGGCTTTGGGAGCCACCAATTTTGATATCTACAAGATCATCTTCTCCCAGGCCCTTATCAATGCCCTCGTCGGGTATCTGGCCAGTCTCATAATCACCATGCTCTCGGTAAAACTCTATTCCATTACCGACATGGTACTCGTGGTCAACTGGCAGGTAAACCTCGCCGTCCTTGGATTGACGATGATCATGTGCAGTTCGGCCGCTCTCGTTTCGGTAAGGAAGATCAAAAAAATCGACCCTGCCATACTATTCAGAGGGTAATGAAATGGATATCCCTGTAGTCGCCTCGGCATTAAGCAAGGTCTATATGGAAGGCCGCGTAGAAGTAACGGCCGTCTCGTCGGTTGACCTTCGCCTCAACAAAGGAGAAATAACGGGACTTTTCGGCCCATCGGGAAGCGGCAAAACTACGCTTCTTTCAATGCTGGGATGCATCCTTCGTCCTACAGGAG
>JAOUDF010000135.1 GCA_029859385.1 Nitrospirota bacterium | reverse complement strand
GGGCTGACGCTGCCAGGACCGATGGAAGGCGGGCAAGCGCGAGTGCTCCATTACTATCGCCGACTCGGGGCCCGGCATATCGGAAGAAAACCTCAAGCGCCTCTTTAACCCGTTCTTCACCACGAAAAAAGAGGGTACCGGCCTGGGGCTGGTCATCACCCACCGCATTGTGGAGGCCCATGGCGGTGCTATCAGTGTGCAAAGCCGCGCGAACGAGGGGACGATTTTTACGATAAAATTACCGGTGGAAAGGGGTTAATGCATGCGCAAGCCTGAGCCTCGGATACTGCTTATCGACGACGACGATTCCCTGCGGCGGGTCATGGAGTACAACCTGCAAAAGGAAGGGTACATCGTCACTGCTGTCGTCTCCGGTGAAGAAGGTCTGACACGTTTCCGGGAGGCATCCTTCGACCTTGTCATCACCGACATCACCATGCCCGGGATGAGCGGTATGGAGGTCTTGCAGCAGGTCAAGGCCGCCAGTCCCGGTACCGAGGTTATCGTCATAACTGCTTACGGCACCATAGAGTCGGCGGTTGAGGCCATGAAGACCGGGGCAGCCGACTATGTTACCAAACCCTTCAACCGCGACGAATTCCGGATCATCGTTGAGCGCACCCTCCGCCTGCGCGACCTCGAAAAAGAAAACCGGCAGCTCAGGGCCGAGCTCAGGGACAAATACCGCTTCGAGGGGATCATCGGCACGAGCCCGCAGATTACCAGGGTGCTGGAAACGGCCGGGCGGGTTGCGAAGAGCGACGCCACGGTGCTTATCACCGGAGAGAGCGGTACCGGCAAGGAACTCCTCGCCCGGGGGATCCACTACAACAGTTCGAGGAGCGAAGGCCCTTTCGTCACCATCAACTGTGCGGCCATCCCGGAAAATCTGTTGGAGAGCGAACTCTTCGGGCATGTAAGAGGGGCCTTCACCGGCGCGGTCAAGGACAAGGCGGGCAAGTTCGAGCTGGCCCACGGCGGCACCCTGTTCCTCGATGAGGTGGGGGAACTCAAGGTTGAACATCAGGCAAAGGTGCTCAGGGCCTTGCAGGAAAAGGAGATAGACCGGGTCGGCGGCGGCGCGCCCGTATCCGTCGATGTCCGACTCATCGCCGCCACCAACCGCGACCTGAGCCTGGCCATGGAGAGCGGCGAATTCCGCAACGACCTTTATTACCGTCTCAGCGTCATCACCCTCGATATGCCTCCTCTCCGCATCCGACGGGAAGATATTCCTCTCTTGGCCGAACATTTTATCGCCAAGCATGGCGGTAATAAGAGGGTTGTTGCTGAGAGAGAGTTTCTGTCAGCCCTTGCCCGGTATACATGGCCGGGAAACGTGCGCGAACTGGAGAACACCATCGAGCGGGCGCTTATCCTGAGGCAGGGAGAAACTCTTTCAATAGCCGACCTGCCCGAGCGGTTGACCCACAAGGGAGAGACGATTGCGGGCCTCTCCCTTGAACTACCCGACGAGGGGATATCGCTGGAGGAGCTGGAAAAGACCCTGCTGGTCATGGCCCTCGACCGGCACGAAGGCAACCAGACAAAGGCGGCAAAATTTCTCGGCCTCACGCGACCTACGTTGATCTATCGGATGGAAAAGTACGGAATTCAGAAGTGAGAGCCAGTCATGCCCAACTCTGAAGCGCCACCCCGGAAGGTTTTTCTGTTCAGTGGCCACATGGTTGATGCCACCGGCCGCCCGGAGCAGCGATTCCCTGCCGACAAGGAGCCCCTTGCGGCAAAGGCCATCGCCGGTGCGCTGGATGAGATAGGTGCCGGTCCCGGCGACCTTGCCATGTGCGGCGGTGCCTGCGGCGGCGATATCCTGTTTGCCGAGGCTTGCCTCGAAAGAGGGCTCCGGCTGGAACTCCGCATCCCCTTCGATATCCCCACCTTTCTTGAAAAATCAGTAACCTTTGCCGGTGGGAACTGGGGTGAGCGGTTTTACCGGCTGATATCTCATGCCGCCGCCACGCTGCTGATTATGTCGGATGAACTTGGGCCAACGCCCGCGGACGCCAATCCCTACGAACAGGATAATATGTGGCAGCTCGAATCGGCCCTTGCATGGGGCGCGGAGAGGGTATACTTTATCTGTCTATGGGACGGCAAGGGTGGTGATGGTCCGGGCGGAACACGGCACATGCTTGGTGAAGTGAAAAGTCGTTCAGGGAATGTTTGCGTACTTGATACAGCGACAATCTTCAGGGAAGTGTGAGTAAACTGCCGACGAAAATAGTCGAGCTATTGGCAGAAACAAAATACTGGTGATGTTTTTTCTCTAGGGGTGATGAATTAAAAACAGTGAATTGTCCAGGTCGGGTTGGGGAGGAGAAATCGGGTGAAAAAAAGGAGAGAAAAGCCGGCATCCGGCACGCGTGCAGAAAACGGTGAGAAAAACGTCGGGATATTCAGGCTTCGGGGGGCAGTCGATTCTGTAGTCGAAGGCTCGGTGCTTAATACCAGGGCGGTAAAACTTTCTCCAAAAGGAATATTCAGGGCAGGCCCTAGTCGCAGCGGCGAAAAACTGATGACAGTGGACGTCGCCGGGGATGATCTCATAGAAGTCGAGTTCGATGGCGGTGAGAGGCTCTGGATCAACGGAGAGGACTTCCAAAAACAATTTGGAAAGTCTGTCGGCAGAGAGGTAACCCCCGATGGTGCCGTTACGCTTGTTCCATCGGGCCTGCAACTGCTGCCCAGTGGCATGGAGGCCCGCGGCCCCATCAATTGGGTGGTGAAAGGGCTCAAGGTATTCGGTGTCGATCTTGCGGGAAAGACAGCCATAGATATTGCCAAAACGGTGGAGGGGCGGACTTCCGCGAAGCGTCCTGCGCCGGGACTTTATTCCTGCTCCCTCAAAACCGGCGATTTCAGGCTGGCCCCTGTGGTTGGAGAGCAACCGGAAACTAAAGAAGCCTTTCTCGTTTTCATCCACGGCACGATGTCAAGTACCTGGGGAAGTTTCGGTGACCTCTGGAGCGAGGAGAGATCAAGAGAGCTGGCGGATTTGAACCAGGCTTACGGCGACCGGGTTCTGGCATTTGAGCATGCATACCTGACCAAGAGTCCCATAGAAAACGCCCGCGACCTTACCCGCGAGCTGGCCCGTGTGCTTCCCGAAAGAGCAAAGGTGCATCTTGTCACCCACTCCCGGGGTGGTTTGGTGGGAGAGTTGCTTTGCCGGGGAGGGGCAAAGTCTCCTTTTTCGGAAGAGGAATTGAATCTCTTCGATCAAAACGAGGAATACAAAGAATCGGCGAAGCTTTTGTCGGAGTTGAATGAAGAACTCCTGAAGAGGCGTTTTCAGGTCGAACGTTTCGTGCGGGTGGCCTGTCCTGCCCTGGGGACGACGCTGGCTTCACAGCGTCTCGACCGTTGGTTGTCGGTCATCGGTACCGTCGGCAGTGCGGCCCTGCCGAACACTCCACTGGGCGATGCCTTTGCGGATATCGGCGACTTCATCGCCGCGGTCGTCCAGGAAAGGACCGATCCACGGACATTGCCCGGGCTGGAGGCCATGATGCCTGAATCGGCCTTCATCAAGCTGGTAAACTGGGCTGAAGCAATGGTCCCCGGCGACCTGACGGTCATCGCCGGCGATATCGACCCCGATAAGTGGTGGGCCCGGCTCATGGTCTGGCTGACCGATCGTTTCTACGCAGGGGATCATGACCTTGTAGTGAACACGCCGTCGATGTACGGAGGGGTGAAGCGCCTGGGCAAATCACTGGCGGCCTTTCACAAGGGGCCTGATGTCTGTCACTTCAATTACTTTCAGAACAGGGAGAGTGCGACACAACTCGTTCAGGCCCTGAAGGGCGATACAAAAGATTTCGAGCCGCTGGAGCGGCCCACGGTAGATATTGCCCGTGAGATTGTGTCTCGCCTGGAAGGGCCGATGCCCGTACTCTTTGTATTGCCGGGCATCATGGGGAGCGAGCTTTCTGTAAAAGGTAAGGAGATATGGGCCGACATCCCCAAGCTTTTGCTGGGTGGTTTTGCGGATCTCGACATAGGTGCGAAAAAGGTTGAGCCGACCAACGTTATGGCCCGCTATTACGGTGCGCTCATCAAGCGGTTGGCCACTACTCACAAGGTGGTGCCCTTCCCGTACGACTGGCGGCTTCCCGTAGAAAAGGAAGCGGAGCGCCTGGCGGCTAAGGTGAGGAGTGAGCTTGACGAGGCAAAACGTAATCGTCAGCCTGTCCGGATACTGGCCCACTCCATGGGAGGGTTGGTGGCGCGGACCATGATAGCGCTCAATGACCCGCTCTGGAAAGATATCTGCACTCACGACGGTGCCCGCCTCGTGATGCTCGGCACGCCAAACGGCGGTTCACACGCCATTACCGAGCTTCTTGTCGGGCAGTCGTCGATGATGCGGAATATCGCGCTGCTGGATATCGCCCACAGTCAGAAGGAGCTGCTGAGGCACGCCTCCCGTTTCCCCGGGGTACTTGCCATGCTCCCGAAGGATAGCGGTGAAGACTATTTCTCCCCCTCCACCTGGATGGCCTATCACCGCCAGGCGGGTGACGGCTGGGTTTTGCCGACGGATGATGACCTGAAGAAGGCCGGCGAATTTCGCGCCCTTCTGGATAACGGAGCCGTAGATCCCCGGCGTATGATTTATGTAGCCGGGTGCGCCGACGTGACCCTCGCGGGCATGCATCTCGATGAAAATGCCGAAGACCCCGACGAGCGGATAAAGTTTACGGCAACCACCCGGGGCGATGGCAGGGTTACCTGGGATAGCGGTATTCCCAAGGATATACCGACATGGTATATGGACGCGGAACACGGCGATCTCCCTGCCCATGAAGAGGCCTTTGACGCCATTGAGGAGTTGCTCACCCGAGGTACTACCACGCTGCTGCCTCAAACCCCGCCGGTTTCAAGGGCAGCCGTGGCAGTGACCTTTCCACGCCCCCGGGCGGCCGATGAACTCTACCCCGATCGTGATTGTCTCATTGCTAATGCGCTCGGCGCGCGCCCCAGGAAATATCGTCGTAGCGTATCAAGGAAATTGCCGGTGCGTGTCAGCGTGGCTCATGGCAATCTCGCCTTCGCCAGCCATCCCGTGGCAACAGGCCACTACGCGGGCGATACCATCATAAGCGCCGAATATTATCTGGACCGGGAGCTTAGCGGCGCTTTGACCCGTCGTCATCAGCTTGGTATCTATCCCGGTGCGGTTGAGACCAACGCCGTCTTCATAAACCCCAAACTCTTCATAAAGAAGGATGTCGGGCTTAAAGGAGCCATTGTTGTCGGGCTTGGCCCAGTCGGAGGCCTCAGTGCTGCCTCCCTGACGCGAAGTTTTGCCCGAGCCCTGCTCGAATATGTCACCGAGTGGCGGGAGAGGGGGCCTTGCAGTGAAGGCAATGAGGCAGGCCAGAAAGAGTTTAATGTTACCAGCCTTCTTATCGGGACAGGGGCCGCGGGTATCAGCGTCAACGATTCTATCTTTGCCCTTCTTCACGGGGTGGCCCGCGCCAACCAGGCACTGGCCAACTCTCGGCAGGATGCCCGGATAAGCGAGGTAGAGTTTATAGAACTATGGGAAGACAGGGCCATTCAGGCCGTAAAGGCATTACAGAGACTTCAGGCTGAGCCCCGATTTCGTACGGCATTTGTTTGTGATACAACCCTTCGCGCCCTTGAGGGTGGCTTGCGAAGGGTTGAATATGCCGAACCAGAGGGATGGTGGGACCGCCTGCAGATACTTGGCGGCGGCAAGCATGGGGAACCCGCCGGTGGTACCCTGCGCTTTTCCGCGCTTACCCAGCGGGCACGCAGCGAGGTCAGGTTGCTCGCCACCCAGCGCGAGCTGGTTGACAGCTTTATCGAACAGTCAGTCCTCACCACGCAGGACAACCGTACTGCGGCCCGCACACTGTTTGAACTTCTGCTGCCCAATGAGATCAAGGACCAGGCGCCGGACCAGGATAATCTCATAATGGTTGTTGACGAAGACGCTGCGCGCTACCCGTGGGAACTGATGGAGGACCCAGCGCACAACAGCGGCGTCCCGTTCGTCATTGAGCATGGTCTGCTCCGTCAGCTCGAATCGACCGAGTTTAGGGAGACCGTTCGGGAGGTCACCGACAAAACGGCCCTGGTCATAGGCGACCCGGTAAGCAAGTATGTCGAGCTCAGGGGGGCTCAGGCCGAGGCCAGGGCCGTATGGAAGCTGCTGCAATCCGGAAAATTCACTGCTGAACAGAGGATGCGCCCTACCGCCGACCAGGTAATGAATGCTCTCTATTCGCGTCCGTGGCGGATACTCCACCTGGCAGGGCACGGTATTTACAATTACCTTAGAGACGACCTGCTTCAGTGCGAAGAGTGCAAGCAGCCGATGCCGCCCGCCGAGGAAGGGAAGCGGCGCAGCAAGCTCAGGCCTGTCACGGGGATGATTATCGGCGATACCGCGGTCCTTTCGCCTCAGGAGGTGCACCAGATGCGCCATGTTCCCGAACTGGTCTTCATCAACTGCTGTCACCTTGGGAAAATCGAGAGTACAAGCGGCGACAAGGAACTCAACGATCGGCGTGATTTCAACCGTATTGCCGCCAACGTGGCCACCGAGTTCATCCGCATGGGAGTTCGTGCGGTGGTCGCTGCAGGATGGGCTGTGGACGATGCTGCTGCCACTGTTTTTGCGACAACCTTCTACGGGGCCATGTTGCGTGGCGATGGCTTTGGCGATGCGGTGAGGCAGGCCCGTGCAGAGGTATACAAACAACATCCCGGGACCAATACCTGGGGTGCGTACCAGTGCTATGGCGATCCTGATTATCGGCTTGTCAGGCTCGATGACAGCACTGTGAAGAACGAGGTCAAACCCTCCTATGTCGCCGTTACGCAGGCGGTGACCGATATCGAAAATGTTGCCGCCGAGCTGTCAGCCATGGCCGATGGCGATGTCGGAGCCAAGATCAAAAGGCTTGAAAAAATCAAAGAGGTTCTTGCCGAGAAGAGATGGCTTGATGAGGGGGGAGTAAGTGTCGCCTTTGCTCGCGCCTACGGCAAGGCGAAAGAGTTCGACAGCGCCATCGAATATTACAAGAAGTCTCTCGGTGCGGAAGACGGCTCGATGAC
>JAOUDF010000134.1 GCA_029859385.1 Nitrospirota bacterium | reverse complement strand
CTTGGCCATTGACGTTTCCAGGGTGCTGCGGACCCCTTTGTTTTTCTGGTGCCCGGCCTTGAAGACCAGCAGCCGCGCGGCCTCGCAATCTACCGCCATCCGGGCGATCTTTTCCTGCACAAGCTGGAACGTGCCGATGGGCCTGCCAAACTGGCGCCTCTCGTGCGCATATTTCGTGCTGGCCTCTATGCTGGCCTGGATGATACCGACGCATCCGGCGGCCACGCTGTAGCGGCCGCTGTCGAGGGCACTCATGGCGATCTTGAAACCGTCACCCACCTTCCCGAGGATCGCATCGTCGGAGACTCTTACCTCCTGTAAAAAAAGCTCGGCGGTGTTCGACGCCCGCAGTCCGAGCTTGCCGTGGATGTCGCGAGTGGAGAAGCCCGACGTCCCCTTGTCGATGAGAAAGGCGGTGATCCCCTTATGCTTGAGGGACGGATCGGCCTGGGCGAAGACGATCGCCATGTCAGCCACGCCGCCGTTGGAAATCCATGTCTTGGCACCGTTGAGCACCCAGCCGCCGTCAACCTTCCGGGCGGTAGTGGCCATGCCGGAGGGGTCGCTCCCCGCCCCCGGCTCGGTGAGGCCGAAACATCCGATGATCTTCGCGCTGCACAGGGCGGGCAGGTATTTACGCTTCTGCTCCTCATTCCCCCACTTCAGCAGGGTGAGCGCCACCAGTGAAAGCTGCACCGAGATGGTGGTACGCACCGACGAACAGCCGCGGCCGATCTCCTCGACGATCATGGCGTAGGTGATGTAGTCGAGGCCGCCTCCCCCGTACTCCTCGGGCACCGGACCGCCCAGCAGCCCAAGCTCCGCCATCTTTTGTATGATCTCTCGCGGGAAATGCTCGTTCCGATCGTTCTCCCGGGCCACCGGCGCGATCTCCTCGTCGGAGAACTTACGGGCCAGGTCTTTTACCATTCGTTGTTCTTCGCTCAGATCGAATTCCATGACACGCTCCCGATTACTCGCTGTTAGTTTTGCAATGCATCAATTCCCGTATTTCAATCCAGTCGGCCCGATATACTCGCTCGTCGGCCGTATGAGGCGGTTGTTCGCGTGCTGCTCCATGACATGGGTAGCCCAGCCGGTAACACGGCTCATGACAAAGATCGGCGTGTAGAGCTCGATGGGCAAGTCCATGAGGTGATACGCCGAGGCAGTGTAGAAATCAAGATTGGGATGAAGCCCCTTTTCCTTGAGCATCAACGCCTCAAGCCGCTCCGACATCTCGTACCATTTGGTGTTGCCCAGATGCTCGGCCAGCATTTTATTATACCCCTTGATGATGGTCGAGCGGGAGTCCTCGTTCTGTTTGTAGATACGGTGGCCAAAGCCCATTATCCGCTCTTTTTTCGCCAGTTTATCCTTGAGCCACGATTCAACCCGGTTCGTTTCACCGATCTCCAGCAGCATATGCATCACCGCCTCGTTGGCCCCGCCGTGCAGAGGCCCCTTCAGCGCACCGATGGCCGCTGCGACCGCCGAGTGCATGTCACTCAGCGACGATGCCACGGTCCGGGCGGCGAAGGCGGAGTTATTGAACTCGTGTTCGGCGTAAAGGATGAGCGACACGCCGAAGACCTTGCAGGCCAGATATCCCGGCATCTTCATCCCCAGCATGTGGAAGAAGTTCTGAATGAAGGTAAGTCCATCGACCGGGCCGACGGGGGGCTGATCCTGCCTGTTCCTCCCGATGATCGAGACAATGGTGGGCATCTGGGCCAGAAGGCGGATCGCCTTGCGTTCGTTGGCCTCGGGGCCGTTGTCGGCCACGTCGGGGTCGAAGGGCCCCAGCGCGGAAACGCCGGTCCGTAGCGCATCCATGGGATGGGCCTTTACGGGAAGATGGCGGAGGATATCGATGAGGGCCAGCGGTATATGGGTGTGGGCCATGATCGTGCCGCAAAAGGCATCGAGCTCGGACTGCGTCGGCAGATGCCCCCTGATAAGCAGATGGGCCACCTCCTCGAAAGAGGCCTTCTCCGCCAATTCTTCCACCCCATATCCACGATAGGAGAGGCCGCCTGTTTCTTCGTTGACGCACGATATGGCGGTCTTTCCCGCAATTATCCCTTCAAGTCCCGGACTGTATTCACTCACGGCTTGTACCCCAGAAGATCGTAAAGTTCCTGTCGCGTCTGCATCCTGTCGAGGAGCCTTTTCTGAGTCCCCTTTTCCCTCAGCTCGCGGTAGGTGTCTTCCACCGCCTTCATGGCCACGCGAAATGCGGTCATGGGGAAGATTACGACCCGGTACCCCATGGCAAAAAACTCATCGGCAGGGAGATAGGCGGTCCTGCCGAATTCGGTCATGTTGGCCATGAGCGGCGCCTTGACCTGCCGCGCAAATTCAGCGAACTCATCGCGGTTCTCAAGGGCCTCGGGAAAGATCATGTCAGCTCCTGCGTCGATGAATGCATTCGCTCTCATCACCGCATCGTCAAACCCGTTGACGCTCCTCGCATCAGTCCTGGCGATGACGATAAAATTCCCGCTCTTTCTTGCCTCGACGGCGGCCTTGACCTTTTCAACCATCTCTTCCGTCGAAATTACGGTTTTCCCCGTGAGGTGGCCGCATCGCTTGGGCCAGGTCTGGTCTTCGATGTGAATGCCCGCAACCCCAGCCTGTTCAAAAAGCTTGACGGTACGGGCCGCATTCTCCGGCCCGCCGAAGCCGGTATCCGCGTCGGCAACAACCGGCACCTTCACCGACTGGGCGATATAGGCCGCCAGTTCCACCATCTCCGGCAGTGCGAGGAGCCCCGCATCGGGCAGCCCTGCGGCACCGTTGGAGAGGCCTGCACCGGAGATGTAAACAGCCTCGAACCCTGCCTTTTCCGCCAAGAGGGCCGTCGCTGCATTGAATGCGCCCGGCATCACGATCCCGGGGCCTTCAATCAGGTGTCGCATGCGCGTAGTCTTTTCCATTTATTACTCCGAACTGATGAATTTCCCAAAGCCGTCACCCCGATGAAAATCGGGGTCCAGAAGATAGAAAAAAAAGCTGGATTCCGGCTTTCGCCGGAATGACAAAAATATACATTACTCCGAAGCAAAGAGGCGCATGATCGCGCCGATATCCTTCGCCTCATCAAGACGCCACAGTTTTTCCAGTATCTCGTCGACCCGAGAGGACCCGAGCCGTCCTTCCGCCAGTCTCCTGAATTTGGCCTCTACCTCTTTATCGCTCATCGGGTTTTTTGCATGACCTTTGGGGAAGGAGACCTTCTTGCCCCATATCTTTCCGTCTTCCCCCTGAACCTCCAGCAGGTTGGGTATGCCGACGGGATATTCTGCATCCAGCTCGGGATCGACATGCACGCTGATCCGCTTCATCAAGGCGAGGGTTTGTTCGTTGGCAATCCGTTCCTCGTTGAAGGAGTCGAGGTCGATCTTCCCGTCTTCCAGCGCTGCGGCCACGCAGTAGGGCAAACTGTGGTCGGCGGTCTCGCGGCTCTTCGGTTTCCACTTCTCCGCCTCGTTTCCTATGATGCTGTAAGCCGCCTCGAAGGTCCATATCTCGATGGACTTTACCCTGTCGAGGTCGCCCACTTCATGCCGCAGGGCCAGGGCCGCCTCTATGGCGCTCTGGGAATGATATTCCGCGGGGAAATACTTTATGGACGACTCCATGATCTTGAAGGTCGCCCCGTCTACACCTCCCATACCATCCAGCATGAAAGGCCCCGACACCTGCTTCATGAACCCCTTCCCCCCCTCGAAGATGGGGGCAGGTCCGGTCATGCCGAGTCTCGCCAGCTCCGCGGCAAAGAGGGCATTGCGTGCCATGTTCGAGAAGGCACAGGCCTTCCACATCGAAATCTCGCCAACCCGGGTCTGACGAAGGGCGATATTGGGTGTTGCAGCAAGCCCCAAAGCATGGACCTTTTTCCTGAGCCCGAGGCCCATCAGCTTCGCCGCGGCCAGCGTGGCCGAGAAGGCCCCGTAAGTAACGTGGTCCCATCCGCGCATTCTGAGGGAGGCCGCATCGCAGAGTCGGCACTGTATCTCATACGCCAGGGCGATGGCCAGGATCAGCTCCCTGCCGTTTTTTTCGCAGGATTCGGCCATGGCAATGGCTGCGGGTATGTTGTCGCTGGGATGGGCCGGTTCCTTGGAGAGATAGGTATCGTTGTAGTCAAGATAGCGTACCATGGCGCCGTTGGCAAAGGCCGCCATTTCGGGGGAAGTTATGTGCGTCGTACCCAACACCGTGGCTCCGCGGCGTGACGATACACAGTGGGCAATTTCACCGACAATCTTCGCCGGCTCGCTGTCCATGGCGGCAACAGCACACCCAAGGGAGTCGATGACACGGCGCTTCACCTCATGGACCACCTCCGGCGGGAGGTCGGCGTAGTTCAGATTATGCGCATACTTTGCCAACTGGTCGGCAATGGTCATCTCAACACCTCCCGTGCGATTACCATCCGTTGAATCTCGCTGGTCCCTTCGCCTATTTCGCAGAGTTTTGCATCCCGCAGGAACCGCTCCACGGGGTATTCTTTAGTATACCCGTAACCGCCGTGTATCTGGATCGCCTTCAGACATGCCCTGACCGCCATCTCTGAAGAAAAGAGTTTGGCGATGGAAGCCTCCTTCGTAAAACGCTTCCCCATGTCCTTGAGCTGGGCAGCCCGATAGACAAGGTGCCGTGCCGCATCGATCTCGGTGGCCATGTCGGCCAGCATCCACTGGACCCCTTCGAATTCGGCGATGGGTCGGCCGAACTGTTCACGACTCTTTGCATAGGCAATGCTGGCATCCAGCGCCCCCTGGGCAATCCCCACCGCCATGGCGCCAATCCCCACGCGCCCGGCATCGAGCACCTGCATGGCCTGAAAGAAACCACCATTGAGTTCACCCACCAGATTGGTCGCCGGAATGCGGACGTCTTCGAGAATCAGCTCGGCGGTGTCGCTGCTCCTGAGCCCCATCTTGTCCTCCAGACGGCCGATCTTGAAGCCCGGTCGCTCACGCTCGACGATAAAGGCCGAAATCCCCTTTGCCTTCTTTGACGGGTCGGTCACGGTGGAGATGACATAGATGCCGGCGCAGCTCCCATTGGTGATAAAACATTTTCTTCCGTTGAGAACCCATGAATCGCCGTCCAATTTCGCGCTGGTGCTGATTCCGGCGGCATCGCTGCCGGCCCCCGGTTCGGTGTTGCCCCAGGCCCCCATGAGCTCGCCCCGGGCAAGGCGCGGGACCCATTGCTTTTTCTGCTCCTCAGTCCCGAACAGATAGATATGGTTGGCCGCGAGGATATGGGCGCAGACCGTTACGGCCACCGAAGCATCGACCCTGGCCAGCTCTTCGATCGCCGTGACGAGACAGCCGTAATCCATGCCCGAGCCACCGTACTCGTCAGGGAAGATGATCCCGAGCAGATTCATCTGGGCCAGTTTCCCGATTATCTCCCGGGGGCATTTGCCCGTCCTGTCCCGTTCCGCCGCACCGGGGGCCAACTCCGCCTCGGCGAACTCGCGAAGGGTTTGCTTGAGAAGACGTTGTTCCTGCGTAAGATCGATGTTCATAGCGGCTCAAACCTCACATAATCTTTATTATCCGAAACAGTCCGAACCTGCATCCCTATACAGATAGCTGATGCGTCGACGTTTTCCAGACGACCGAGGGTCATGGTGTCGACCCCATCAAACTCCACAAGGACCAGGGTGTAGGGTACATCGGACTGAAACCGTTCCCCGGCGAAATTACATACAGTCCATGAGTGGACCTTCCCCTGTCCCGGCAGCTCCATCTCACGCCCTCTCCAGCACGGTCACCGTCACGCAGGTCCCCGTACCGCCGTGGGTGTGCACCAGCCCTCGTTTGGCCTCGGGCACCTGAAGCGTGGCGTCGCCGAGATGTTCCCCGATGCTTCCCTGAAGCTGCCACAGGGCAAAGACCGTCTGCATGAGCCCCGTGGCGCCAATGGCATGGCCGCAGGCAAGGAGACCGCCGGAAGGATTTACCGGCATGTTCCCCTGCTCAGACAATTGAAGACCGTAATCAACGCCCTTCATGAACGGCGCGCCACTCTCAACGAAGCGCCCCCCATGCCCTATCCGGCACAATCCCAGCGCCTCGCAGGCCTGTATCTCGGCTGAAGTGTAGGCATCATACAACTCCACAAAATCGAGCTCTTTCGACGGATCGGAAACCCCCGCCATCCTGTATGCCTCCCTCGCCGCCAGTCGTCCCGCGCGGCAGGAGTGAATGCCGGGATACTCCAGTCCCCGGTAGTCTGTTTCCGATTCGTGAGGCAACAGCGGCACTTCTCCCCTTGGCCGGTCCCCCAGTCGTGCCGTGTCGGTAGCCGACCCAACACCGCTGATTCTCACCGGCCTTTTGCAGTAACGCATTGCCGCCTCTTCCGAAGCCAGCAGCACCACCGCCGCACCGTCGGAAACGAGACAGGTGTCGCGCAGGGTAATGGGATCGGCAATCATGGCCGAACCCTTGACCTCTTCCACCCCCAACCGCATGGGGGCCTGGGCAAACGGATTATGGACGGCGTTGGCGTGATTCTTCACCGCCACCATGGCCATCTGTTCCCGGGTAGTGCCGAACTGGTGCATATGCCGCCGCGCCATCATGGCGTAATAGGCAGAAAAGAAGCCGCCCACGGAAACCTCGCTCACCGGGTCCGACGCCAGGGCGATGATGTCGTTCGCCTTCCTGCCGCCAACCTTCGACATCACCTCGAAACCAAAGGCAAGACAGACCTCCATGCGACCCGAAGCCACCGCCTCCCAGGCCGACTGAAGGCAGAGGCCGCCCGATGCGCCGCCGCCCTCCACCCTCCGCGAAGGGGTGGGACAGAGACCAAGGGCATCGTGCACCGCCGAACATGCCATGAGACGCCCCAGCATCTGTTCGGAAAAGTAGGACCCGACGCTCCCGTTTATACGGCTCCGGTCAAGGTTGGGCACCTGCCCCATGGCCATGTCGAAGGCCTCCTGCACCAGCCGGGTGCAGTCCTTGTCGGGATAAGCTCGGGCAAATTTAGTAACGCCACCGGCTATGAGGTAGACAGGGCGCATATTACCCCTTCAGCCCTTTTACAAAGGCCACCACTTCATCCAGGGTGCAGCCGGGGCGAAAGACCGCCTTCACCCCCAGCGTTTTCAGCTCCGCCTCGTCCTCCTCGGGGATGATGCCGCCGCCAAAG
>JAOUDF010000133.1 GCA_029859385.1 Nitrospirota bacterium | reverse complement strand
ATTCAGTGCTTACTGATTTTATAGACGGCAAAGATAGGAAATCGCCAAATGTAGTTACGAATCGATTCCCAAACAAGCAGGTAATACTCTAATGACAAAGCAAACTTTCCACTTCTCCATCGGCCCGGTTCAGTCTTTTGTGGCGGAGGCGCGGCGGACTCGCGATCTATGGGCGGGGTCATATATTCTTTCCTATTTGTCCGGCGTAGCGATGGCGCGGATTGTGGAACTCGGCGGCTCGATTGCCTACCCTGAGATCACGGAGAATCGTCTTTTCCAAGCGATCAATGATGTCTCGAAGGAGATAAAGCCTGACGATATGGAGGCCCGCATTGGTCTGCTGCCGAACAGGTTTAAGGCAGAAGCGGTCGATCCTGCAAATGTTGCAGCCAGTGCGGCGGATCAGGTGCGCAGGGAGTGGAGAGGGATATCCGGCGCAGTATTTGAATTGTTCCGGAATGAAGCTGCGGTAACGGATACGCTGCAAGAGATATGGACACGACAGGTCGAAAACCAGTGGGAGATCATGTGGGCCGTGGGCGGCGAGGGCTTTCTGCTTGATCAGCGGAAGAATCTGCGGATTCACTATCCGGAAGATGAACCGGGAGAAAAGTGCACGATTTGCGGAGAGCGTCAGGCCCTGAGCCCGAATGGTCAGGATGATGCCCGTGACGATGTCAGGCAGTACTGGGCTGAAGTCACGGACGCTTTCAATAAAGAAAGAGGATATCATTTTCGGCGAAGCGAGGACCGTCACAATCGCCGTTCGGGAAGAGAGCGGCTCTGCGCTGTATGCACGATCAAGAGGCTGTTTCCGCTCGTCAAGTCTGAAAGACATGGCGGACCCGTTCGATGGGATTTCTATCATAACTACCCGTCTACGGCGTTCATGTCAGCCGTGGACTGGTTGATCGATGTGCTCGGGAAGGCCCGGCTGGACAGCGAGAAGGTCGGCAAGGCGCTGAAGCGTTTTATAGATGTCGCAGTTACTGCCGAGGTCCCGTTCGATGAAAAGGCGACGAGGATAAAGAGGATAGAGGATCTTTGCGCCGGGCATCCAGAGTGGGAAAAGATATCCGATTTCCGGGGGGATGTTTTCTTCCCCGACACTATCACAAACAGTAAAGACTTTCCATTAAATGAAGCAGTTGACCCTGATATAAGAACAAAATTATTAGAAGCGTTAAAAGGGTTAACTGATGCTGTGAATAACAAACCAACGCCTTTTTACGCCCTGCTCATTATGGACGGCGACAAGATGGGACAACTGCTGTCGGATTATCCTTCCGAACAGGGCCACCTCTCAGAAGCGCTCAATGAATTTGCGGAGAGTGCGGTCAGGATCGTAGAGGAGAAAAATGACGGCAAACTCCTCTATGCAGGCGGCGATGACGTGATGGCGCTGCTTCCGCTGAATAAGGCGCTTCTCTGCTCGTGGATGCTTCAGGCTGCTTATGTGAATTCTTTTGAGAATCATGTCCATGTAATAAGGCGGGCCGGTCGGGGAACGATAAGCGCCGGGATCGTCTATGCTCATATGACGACGCCGCTGCAGAAGGTCGTGCGTGAGGCGCATGAAGTGCTTGATGCCGTGGCCAAGGAACGGATCGGCCGTGATGCTTTTGCAGTCAGGGTCTGGAAACGTGGCGGTCCGGTGCTTACCTTCGGCAAAAAATGGACGGAAACAAGCGACGGCAGCGTCATAAAGTGGGCGGAAGAAATCGAAGCCATTAAAGAGTACTTTAAGCAGGACGGACCCGGGCTTCAGCACTATACGACGGGGTTCGTTCATCGTTTCGGCGAACTGAATGATTATCTGAAAGAGCTTGATGATGACTCAAGTATAGCCCTGTTGACGGCTGAATATCTCGGAAGCAGGGGAGACCTTGGTCTTCCTGATGAAGGGGAGGCCCGTACGGAAAAGGCCCGCGAAAGAGTCGGGAGATTCTATCGGCTGTCCGTCAACATGGCTGTGGATGAAAGCGGCGGACGGCTGCCGACCGCCGACGGGCCGATGTTCATGAAATTTCTCGCCCAGAAGGAGATGTGAAATGGAACGGGAATGGATCATACAACCTCTCGACACTCTCTTTTTCAGGGGTGGTCTGCCCTTCAGCGCCGGGGAAACCGGATGGGTGGAATCTTTCTTTCCTCCTACACCCCAGACGATCCAGGGACTTGTCCGGTATGTGCTGCTTCGCACCACGGGAGCGTGTGATGCGAAGGACATCTTTTCATGCGAGCCATGTTCCAAAAGAGATTCCTGCAGGGTAAAGCAGGTCATCGGCTCTGTTGGAACGGACGTAGACATTCCTGATTTCGGAACATTGAAGATCACCGGCCCCTGTCTTGGGTTCAAAGGGAAAAGATACTTCCCTGTTCCTCTTGATCTTATGCGCCGGAACGGCTCTCTGTTTTCTCTGCGCCCTTCACCGACCATAACAGAGTCTGACGTCGGCGATTTGAGGATGCCGGCAAGACCGGAGGGTATTTTACAGGAAGGAACTGACTCCATCCACGGATGGATCGAGGAGGATGTGATGATTCGTTATCTGAACGACAATATACCTCCTGATGATAGATTGATACTTTCTGATGATTCGTTTTTCGTAAAGGAGCCCAGGGTCGGCATCAAGAGAGACGTCAGGACGCACAGTGTTGAGACAGGCATGCTCTATGCGATTGTGCCTCTCCGGTTCCGGGATGATGTGGATATCCGCTTCAGGGTAAGCAATGTTCCGGCAGAGTGTGAGCCGTCGACTCCGGTTGTAACCAGATTCGGCGGGGAAGGCCGGACCGTCAGCTTGAATATAGTGGACTATAATGGTCCGGACTTGCCTCGTACATCGGAACGCCTGATTAAGTTGGTAATGCTTCAGCCGGGTTGTTTCAGCGGATGGTGTCTTCCGGATTTCACCCCGGTAAAAAACAGCACCGGTCGTGTCACCCACTGGTCCGGCAGGATCGACGGTGTCAACTTGAAGCTTGTATCAGCATGCACGGGCAGGGCCAGTAAGATCGGCGGATTCGATGCAGTCCGTAAAAGGGTCAAGGCCATGAGAAACCATGTGCCTGCCGGAAGCGTTTATTTTCTTGAGGCCGAAGCAGGTGAAGACCTGTCAAAACTTGCACCGGAAGGGACAATAGGTTCTAACAATAATATAGGCTTCGGGCATTACAGATTTGGGAGGTGGTAAAGTGTTTGAAAAAGGAATGCTGCTTGGATTATTTGCTGAAACGCCGCTTCATCCAGGATCAGGGACAACAACCGGCGTTGTCGATCTGCCTGTGCAGAGAGAGAAACATACCGGATTCCCGATAATACAGTCTTCGGGGCTCAAAGGAGCCATGCGGGAGGCCGCGGAAATCAAATGGCCGTCTACATATGTGGGGCCCAGGAAGATAACAGATCCTGTTGTGTCGGTAATTTTCGGCCCTGAAAATACAGACCATGCGGGTTCGATTGGAGTAACCGACGCCCGCCTGCTCGCCTTTCCCGTCCGCTCGCTCTCCAGCGTCTATGTATGGGTAACATGCCCGTCGGTCTTGAACCGGTTGAAACGGGACATTAATATATTGAAGAGAATGGTTCCGTCACTGCCTGATCTTCCTGTAACGCCGAATATAATAGATGGCACTGCATTGTCGGCAGCCGAATCAGACCTTGACCCGAAACTGATTCTGGAAGAACATATTCTAACGCTTGATAAATCAAATCCCGGAGTAAAACAATGGATTGCTGCTATCAGCAACTTTCTCCCCGGGGATGGCGGCAGCGACATATACAAAGGGGCCAGGGCGAAGATGTCAGGGCATTTGGTCATAATTTCCGATACAGATTTTACCTATCTCGTTAACTATGCCACTCAGGTGACGGCAAGGAACGTGCTCGATGATAAGAAGAAAAGTAAAAACCTCTGGTATGAAGAGAGCCTGCCGGTTGATTCCCTATTGTATACAATGATATTTGCCATGGACCCCAGAGGAGGGAACGGCGCGGTCTTGAATGCGGATGATGTGATCACTAAATTGGAGAGCGCGATTCAGGGCTATATTCGGATCGGCGGCAATGAGACCATCGGCATGGGATGGTGCGCGGTAAAACATTATCCGGACACAGGAGACAGATCATGAGTATGACACTTGAACAGGAGCGGGCAAAGTACGCGTTCGATGCAATTGCCGCGTTCACCGGGGACAAAGGCAAATATGCAACGCATATCAAGAAACTTCCCGCGATGATTTTAAACAACGGACTCGGTCAGGCACTGGCTTATTTGCTTGCCGACGACAAAGGCGAGTATTCAGCACCTTCATGGTCTCTTTATTCTCAGCTGCGGGTATGGATGACGAGAAAGTGTATTTGCAGCGGCAATGATTTAATGGACTCGCTCATGAAAGGCGACAGCACACAGTACATGCATGCACAGCATGAATCTTTGAAGCTGTTGGCCTGGATGACGAAATTTGCCGACGCCTATTTGCCGAAAACAGAAGGCGGCTAATTATGGGAGATATTCACGACGAAATTGCAAAGTTTGCCAAAGCCCATAATCTACCCGTGGAGGAGACTGCCTCTCAGAAGAAAAAAGAGAGGCATATGTCAAAGAGAAAAGATACTCATTACAAGGGCAACCAGCGAAGAGGAGGTGACGATTTGCCAAAACGAGTTCTGCCGCTATATGCAGGTTTAGGACGTGTTGATACATCTCCGAGGCCGCTAGATCCAACAGCCAATACAGGCCTTCTTTTCGACAAGTTCTGCGACCACTGGTCTGGAGTTCCAAGGTGGAAAGCTGATGAGCCGCCCAAAAATGAAAAAGCAGTCAAACATCAGTTTCTGGATGCGATAGCATCCCATCTGGAAAAGAACAGAGGGAACATAACAGGTTTATTAAGCCGGTATCATGGCAGACAGGACAGGCTTGTTGAGTCCCTTAATGGTGCATCTTGCAGTTTTACCTCGCAATGGCGCTTTGTCAGCGGCATCGGTATGGGACATGTGCTTGAGACCGGATTTGTTTGGCACAGGATTTTGAGTGTGCCGTATCTTCCAGGCTCATCGGTCAAGGGCTTGATAAGGGCATGGGCTGATCCGAAAACCGATAAGCAAACCGGACAACATCTCGGATGGGGCGATCCGGTCAAATGGGAAGAGGAATATAAAAGGCTTTTCGGCGATGAAAAGGATCTGGGCGTGGGAAGCCTGATTGTTTTTGATGCATTGCCTGTGGACGTGCCTCAATTGGAAGTCGATATCATGAATCCGCATTATGCCCCATATTATCAGGCCAAGACCGTTCCTCCTGCTGACTATCACAGCCCCGTACCGATTTTCTTTTTAACCATCAAAGAAGGCGCTCAGTTCAAATTCTCTCTCGCACCTCGTCCGGGTTCAGGGACGGTATCGGATGTAGCTTGCGGATTCAATTTGCTCAGAGGGGCTCTTGAAAACCTCGGTGCAGGCGCGAAGACGGCTGTTGGGTATGGATACATGAAAATGAAATAAATGAATTGATAGGAGATGTCAGCATGATAATGCAACAGCCCATCGGAAAATGGAATTTTATCTTTCGGGAAACCCGCTCTCGTATTATACTTACAGTCATTTTATTTCTTGCATTGCTGATGATATTGCTTAGGTTGGGCACCGAATGGTGGAGCACATTTGAACCAATTATTACATTCCTTACCCTCGGTGTGGCAATTCTTGTATTGTATCAGCAGATGAGTGAGGAATGGGAAAGGGCCTACCTGCCAAAACGCTTCACCGGTCGATTCTATTACAAGGGTCAAGAAGTAATGCGTTTTGAGAATGCATGGCTTACAAGCGAAGGTGATGCTCGTCAACTGGCACAGCAAATTGGTTCACAGATGGTAGATGTTAAGCTGCTAAAGTTCGTTGCACCGGAGGTTGAGATTGTTGGACCAAAAATCAATCAGAAAGAGCATTTCGTTCATTACACGATAACATTTAATCTTACAGAAATTCCTAAAGATGGAAATGATAACGAACTGTTGAATACGGCTAAGGTACGTGTCTGGAAGCCTCCCTTTATTAATTCTGTTGGAAGTTCTACGTACGAGGACTACGATCGCGGAGAATGAAATGACGACCATCGACCTCTCCACTTTTTATCAAATCACCGCCAAACTTTCCGACCTCGATTCGTACATCCAAAAGGCTAAAGAACTTGCCGGAGAGGGCAATGATGTCGTATTGACCGGGGCAGCCCCGGTCTGGCTTTATCTTAAAATAGCCCATGCGCTTCACGGCAAGGCGAAGAAGCTTTTTTACAGCAGTCCCGTAACGGGAGATATTGTTATCTTCGACCACTCGCCGTTTTAAAATTTATCTTTTGTGAGGTATGCTTGGATTCAGAAGATCTTCCCAATAATGTTCTCTCTTCCCTCCGCTGGTACAGGCTTTCAGCGGATTTGATGAACATACGCCGACTGCCTTCTGCATCCGCACATCCTTTTTCCGTATTTCAGGCGATCATCAAAGGCGTTACGTCCCTTATTGAGAATACGGACGAAACGGACATTATCTTCCACATAAGAGGCAAAAGGCACACGTACAGACTCAGGGAAACCGGCAGGATATCCATCGATATACTGTTCTGCGGAAAAACGCCTGAATACATCTCGCGCTGGCGGGACACCTTCAGGGATTATCTGGCCGACACTGAAACCGGGAAGAATTTTGAACTCATCAGGCTGGGTGAAGTTGAAGAGCGAAGTCTTGACATCCTTGCGTCGGAGACCGGCGTGATAAAGAGTGAGGGTGAGATATGCCTTGAATTCCTGACACCTCTGCCTTTCCAGAGGGAGAAGAACAGGCAGAGAACCTTTATTGATAAAAAGACCTTTGTATCATGTTTTGAGAAACGGTTAGCGCGCCTCTTCGGGCAAAACATTGTGTATAACGGCAAGGCTGATGATTTCGCTGTCCTCCCATATTACTGGGACTACACGGAGATAAGGCGTCCTTCTCATTCCCAGGAGGGACATATGCAGTATGTAAACGGCTGTGTCGGCAATCTGTATATTAAGGGCAGGTTCGGGGAGTTTCTGCCTTTTCTGCTTCTCGGCAGTGAACTGCACGCCGGGACGAAGCTTTCAAATTCGCAGGGGTGTTATTTCCTGCATAAAAATTCGCCCGGGTATTTTACCGGCGCATTCCCTGACAGGAAGAGCAT
>JAOUDF010000132.1 GCA_029859385.1 Nitrospirota bacterium | reverse complement strand
TACCGGCCGCAAGATCATCGTCGACAGCTACGGCGGCGTGGGAAGCCACGGCGGCGGCGCATTCTCGGGCAAGGACCCCTCCAAGGTTGACCGCAGCGCCTCATATATGGCCCGTTACATTGCCAAGAACCTCGTAGCGGCGGGCATTGCCGAAAGGTGTGAAGTGCAGCTCGCCTACGCCATCGGCGTGGCGGAGCCGGTATCGATCCTCGTCGATACCTTCCGCACCGGCAAGATCCCCCAGGAGAAGATCGTCAAGCTGGTCAGGGATAACTTCAACATGACCCCCAAGGGGATCATCGAGTCCCTCGATCTCAGGAAGCCGATCTTCCGCAAGACGGCGGCATACGGCCATTTCGGGCGTAATGAGCCCGGCTTTAACTGGGAGAAGACCGACAAGGCTAACACCCTCAAGAAGGAGGCCGGAATATAATGGCGGTAGCATTCAAGAAGGCCCCCGCGCCGAAAAAAGCAAAGACGGCTGCCGAGAAAACCTCGGTGACGCACGATGTCAAGGACATGAGCCTGGCCGATGGCGGAAAGCGCCGTATCGAGTGGGCCGACAACGACATGCCGGTCCTTCAGCTGGTCCGGAAGCGCTTCGAGAAGGAGAAGCCGCTCAAGGGTCTGAGGATGAGCGCCTGTCTGCACGTAACGGCCGAGACGGCGAACCTCGTTCGTACGCTGAAGGCGGGCGGTGCCGATGTGCTGCTCTGCGCCTCGAACCCCCTCTCCACGCAGGATGACGTGGCGGCAGCCCTGGTGAAGCATTATGGTATCTCGGTGCATGCCATCAAGGGCGAGGACACCGAGACCTACTACAAGCACCTCCATTCCGCCCTTGCTCACAACCCGCAGATCACCATGGACGACGGTGCAGACTTGGTCTCAGAGATCCACAAGAGCTATCCCAAGCTGGTGAAGCAGATCGTTGCCTCCATGGAAGAGACGACCACCGGTGTGATTCGCCTCAAGGCGATGCAGCGTGACGGAGCCCTCAAGTTCCCCGTAATCGCCGTCAACGACGCCGACACCAAGCACCTCTTTGACAACCGTTACGGTACGGGCCAGTCGACCCTCGACGGCATCATCCGGGCTACCGATCTCCTCGTTGCCGGAAAGAACATAGTAGTGGCCGGTTACGGCTGGTGCGGCAAAGGGTTCGCCATGCGGGCCCGGGGAATGGGCGCCAATGTCATCGTTACCGAAGTCGACACCATCAAGGCCATCGAGGCGGTGATGGACGGCTTCCGCGTGATGCCCATGGCCGAGGCTGCCCCCATCGGCGATCTGTTCTGCACTCTTACCGGCAACATGCACGTCATCCGCAAGGAGCATTTCGAGAAGATGCGTGACGGCGCCATGGTCTGCAACTCGGGCCACTTCGACATCGAGATCGACATCAAGGCGCTCAAGAAGATCGCCCAAAAAGAGGAAAGGAATATCCGCAACTTCGTTGACGCCTATACCCTCAAGAACGGCAGGAGGGTTTACCTGCTGGGCGAGGGGAGGCTTATCAACCTGGCGGCCGCCGAGGGGCACCCGGCGTGTGTCATGGATATGAGCTTCGCCACCCAGGCCCTGGCCTCCGAGTATGCGGTGAAGAATCAGAAGAACCTCAAGGCGGCGGTACACGACGTTCCCAAGTCCATCGACCAGTGGGTAGCGGCGCTGAAGCTCGAGAGCATGGGGATTTCGGTCGACAAGCTGACCCCCGACCAGGAACACTATCTCTCCTCGTGGGAGATGGGGACATAAAATAGGTCCAAGACCTATGCTTTAGATTTTAAGGAGGTTTTACCATGTCTCACCCATGCAAGGGCTGCCCGGAAGCGGTTACCGACCACCCCAGGCTGCATGACCCCTATGAACTCTGGTGCACCATGTTCGACGAACCCAAGAGGATGAGCGACATGTGCAACCACGCACACGACCATGACCACCATCACGGCCATCATCATGGCCACGGGCACGGTCATCACGGTTGTAACCATTAATTGAAACAGTTTCACACGCGGAGGACAAAGCAGTGCAGGTAATATTGAGAGAAGACGTAGAGCATCTGGGCAAGATCGGCGACATGGTGAACGTTGCCGACGGGTATGGCAGGAATTATCTTCTGCCCCGCAGGAAGGCCACCCTGGCCACGGACAAGAACATGAAGGCCCTCGAGCACGAGAAGCGGGTCATCGCCGAGCGGGCAAAGAAGCTCCTCGACGAGGCCAATGCGCTGGCCAAGAAGATCAGCGCCGTGAGCATCACCATCGACAGGCAGGCGGGCGAAGAAGACAAGCTCTTCGGCTCCGTAACCTCCATGGATGTCCATGAGGCCCTGAAGAAAGAGGGCGTCGAGGTGGACAGGAAGAAGATTCAGCTCGAAGAGCCTATCAAGAAGCTCGGCGAGTATGTGGTGCCTGTGAAGCTTCAGCAGGGGGTCACCGCTGAGGTAAAACTGTTCGTCGTAAAGACGGCGGACTGATACCGCTGTACTTGCTTTTTAAACCGGCCGTGAGTATGCTCTTAGGTACTCACGGCCTTTTCGTTTCCGCCCTGAGTTCTTTCCCTCATCTTCTTTGTCCGATAGGTATATCATGCTGGATGCCGACCTTTCCCTTCAGAAGCTTCCGCCTCAGAATCTTGAGGCTGAGCTGTCGCTGCTGGGCGCGGTTTTAATTGAGGAAGAAGCCATCGACCGTGTGCTCGAGATCATCTCTATCGATGACTTCTATCGCGATGCGCACCGGCGGATATTCCAGCGGATGATAGAGCTTCACGAGCAGCGTCAGTCGATAGATCTCATTACCCTTTCCGAAATACTCCAGCGCAATAATGAGCTTGATGCGGTAGGCGGCCGTGCCTATCTGGCGTCGCTGACCAATGCCGTTTTTACCGCCGCCAATGTGGCGCATTATGCCCGGATAATCAGGGAGAAGTCTATCCTGCGCAAGCTGATCAGCGCCTCGACCGAGATCATCACCAGCGCCTATGAAGACAGCCTTGAGGTCGGCGAACTCATCGACAAGGCGGCGCAGCGGATGTTTGAGATATCGGAGCGGAATATCCGCTCATCCTTTGTGCAGGTAAAAGAGGTCGTCAAGGACAGCTTCGAGATGATCGAGCGGCTTTACGACCGGAAGGAGTCGATCACCGGCGTTGCCACCGGGTTTACCGACCTCGATTTCATGATGTCGGGCATGCAGTCGTCGGACCTCATTATTGTGGCGGGACGCCCCTCCATGGGTAAGACCTCTTTTTGTATGAACATCGCCGAGCATGTGGCCATCGACCTCAAGCGACCCGTCGGTGTCTTCAGCCTTGAGATGTCGAAAGAACAGCTGGTGCTCAGGCTCCTCTGCTCCCAGGCCATGGTGGACGCCCATCGCCTGCGGTCGGGTTTTCTGCAGGACGAAGACTGGGGCAAGCTTACCATGGCGGCTGGTCGCCTTTCAGGTGCCCCTCTCTTTATTGATGACACCCCGGCCATCTCCGTCATGGAGATGCGCGCCAAGGCCAGGCGGCTTCGCGCCCAGCACGGCGACCTTGGGCTGGTGGTCGTCGACTACCTTCAGCTGATGAGGGGTAACTCGCGAGTGGAGAACCGGGTGCAGGAGGTATCGGAAATCTCCCGCTCGCTCAAGGCGCTGGCCAAGGAGATCGGCGCCCCGGTAGTGGCCCTTTCCCAGCTCAGCCGCGCGGTGGAGAGCAGGACCGACAAGAGACCGGTCCCGGCCGACTTGAGGGAGTCGGGCTCCATCGAACAGGATGCCGACGTGGTAATATTCATCTATCGCGACGAGGTCTATAACCGCGACAACCCGGACAACAAGGGGACTGCCGAAATAATAGTAGCGAAGCAGCGTAACGGCCCGGTCGGCACGGTGGAGATGACGTTCATGCATCAATACACCAAGTTTGGGAGCAAAGAAAAGAGGCATGAATTTTAGGTGACAGGGAGAGCGGGGCATGTTGAAGAACGGCTTTGAAGGCGACAGCCTTTCCCTCATGGTGCTCTATCTTGTTCCGGCCAGAAAGGCCAGGGAGGCCTTGCCTGATTCCGTGGAGGTTGAAGAGGTCATGCCCGGCATGACCGTCGGCTGTCTTTACGCCAGCCGATACGGCATGGGCGAAGGCTTCGTCAGCGAACTGGGCATTGCCCCGGCTTTTGTCCACAGCGAGGAAAGAAAAGGGTTCTACCTGAGCCGCCTTCTGTCGAATGGTACCAGCGGCATCTGTGGTCAGGGATGCGATACGTCCACTGTTTTCTGTTGGCAAAATGAACGGAAAACAGTGGCCCTTTCGGTGTCTTCAGGCGGCCAGGAGATAGTGAGCCTGAGGATAGGCGCGCGCCAGATCAATGTCCCTGTTGTTACCACAGTCCCTTTTCTCATGGCAAACGAGATAGGGAGCGGCGAGATACCGGTCTATCGGGCACATCATCTCAGGGAGTTTCAGCTTGCCTCGGTGAGGGTATCCGTGCCGGCGGGAAGCCCGCTGGCCGCGTTGCCTTCTTCGTATAAACTGGTCTCCATTATCTGGGAACCGGGCGAGGTGGCGGTATGGGAGCCGCGCCAGGCCGAGAGCAGGATGTCGGCAAAACCAAGAATCATAGAGGTATAGCATGTCGCGAAGCGGCGGATTTGAACTTCTCGAACCAATTACCGGCCTGGGACTCAGGCTTTGGGGGAGCGACCTCTCGACCCTCTTTGCCCAGGCAGCCCGGGCCCTTACCACCCTTCTGACCGATGCAGACCAGATTCAGCCGGTGGAAGAGCGGCTCATCACCATCCGGGCCAAGGATGTCGACGGGCTGATGGTCTCCTGGCTCAACGAGATCATCTTTCTTTTTGAGAGCGAGGGGTTTCTTGTCGAGGCAGTGGGTATTCACGAAATCGACCAGTGGCACCTGAGGGTGGCAGTCCTCGGAGAACAGTACGATCCCGACAGACATCACATAGAACATTATGTGAAATCGGCATCATATGCGGGTCTCCGCGTAGAGCAGACCCCCGGAGGCTGGGAAGCCATGGTGCATCTTGCGACGTAAGTTCCGGTTTTAAAGTGAAAGCGTGGGAGGAGACTTGGGAGCAACTACGACAGCTGCGCTGACCATCGCCGTAATCGGCGGCGGAAGCTGGGGGACGGCCCTGGCCAAGGTCGCGGCGGAGAAGGGACATGCGGTCCGTCTCTGGATCCACGAGCATCCGCTGGTCGCCGAGGTCCGCGAGAAGCGGGAAAACAGCATCTACCTGCCGGGAGTCCGGCTGCCCGAAACAATCAGCCCCACCAATGTTTTCGAAGAGGCTGTCTCAGGGGCAGACATGGTGCTCTGGGTCGTGCCGTCCCACGTAACTCGCCGGGTCCTCGAAAAGGTATCTCCCCTGCTCTCGGAGCGCCATATCGTCGTCTGCGCCACCAAGGGGGTGGAAAACGAGACGCTTTTGCCCATGTCCGACGTGCTCAAGACCGTCCTGCCCGGGGCGCTGCACCAGCGACTCGCCTTCCTCTCCGGCCCGACCTTTGCCAAAGAAGTGGCTGCAAACCTTCCTACGGCCGCGACTGCCGCCGCCTTCGACGAGTCTGTCGGGAGAGCGGTGCAGGATGCTCTTTCCGGCCCGTCGTTCCGGCTTTATACCAACAGCGACGTCATGGGGGTGGAGCTGGCCGGGGCCATAAAGAACGTTATCGCCATCGCCGCGGGAATTTCTGATGGTCTCGGGTTCGGCAACAATGCCCGGGCTGCCCTCATTACCCGGGGCCTGGCGGAAATAACCAGGCTCGGTGTCTCCATGGGGGCGCAGCCTGCTACCTTTGCAGGTCTGGCGGGGATGGGCGACCTGGTCCTTACCTGTACCGGTGACCTGAGCCGTAACCGTACCCTGGGCATGCGGCTGGGCAAGGGGGAGAAACTTAAGGATATCCTCGCCGGAATGACCATGGTGGCCGAAGGGGTGCAGACCGCCCGGGCTGTGCATCATCTGGCAATGAAGCAGGGGATAGAGATGCCGATTACCGAGCAGGTCTACCGCATTCTTTACGAGGAGAAGGATACTGCTACAGCGCTCCGCGACCTCATGGGGCGGTCGCTCAAGAGTGAGGAGTAAGGGGTGAGGACCGAGGACATCCATAAGCTGCTGGAAGAGGTCAGAAACGGCAACCTTCCGGTTGATGAGGCCATGGCGCGGCTTCGCACCCTGCCCTACGAAAACCTGGAGTACGCCCAGGTCGACCATCACCGGGCCCTGCGACAGGGGTTCCCCGAGGTGATCTTCTGCGAAGGGAAGCAGGTCGACCAGGTGGAAGGGATTGCCCGGAGCCTGCTGGAAAAGAATGCCGACATCCTGGCGACCCGTGTTTCGCCCGAGCAGGCCGAGGCGCTTCAGAGAATGGATGGCCGGGTGGTCTACAACCCACGGGCCCGTACGGCCGTACTTCTGCACAAGGCGCCGGAACCAAAGGGCAAGGTGCTGGTGGTATCGGCCGGGACGTCCGACATACCGGTGGCCGAGGAGGCAAAGGTCACCGCCGAGACCTTGGGAAGCGCCGTGGAATCGCTCTACGACGTAGGGGTGGCGGGGATACATCGCCTGTTTCACCGCAAGGAGACGATCTTTTCCGCCCGCGTCCTCATTGTTGTTGCCGGCATGGATGGCGCCCTGGCCAGCGTGGTCGGCGGCATGGTGGACAAGCCCGTCGTCGCCGTACCGACCAGTGTTGGCTACGGCGCGGCCTTCGGAGGCATATCGGCGCTTTTGGCAATGCTCAACTCCTGCGCGTCGGGCGTCACTGTCGTAAACATCGACAACGGCTTCGGGGCGGGAGTCGCGGCGCACCGGATCAACATCCTGTCGGCTGCGTAAATGTCTTAATCTCCTCTCGATGGTACTATGAGAACTGCTTATCTCGACTGTTTCTCAGGTATTTCCGGCGACATGCTCCTTGGGGCCATGGTGGACGCGGGACTCTCGCTCGAAGCCCTGTCCGCCGCCCTTTCGTCACTTCCGCTCTCCGGCTGGTCTCTCAAGGCTGAAAAGGTTGTCCGCTCCGGCATCTCCGCCACGAAAGTGGATGTGGTTGTCGAGAAGACAGCGCAGCATCATCACCGTCACCTTTCCGACATCAGCGCCATCATCGGCGCATCTACCCTTCCGGATTCGGTAAAATCAAGATCGATTGCCGCCTTTACCCGCCTCGCCGAGGCCGAGGCTGCCGTGCACGGCAT
>JAOUDF010000131.1 GCA_029859385.1 Nitrospirota bacterium | reverse complement strand
TGTGGTTGTCGAGAAGACAGCGCAGCCTCATCACCGTCACCTTTCCGACATCAGCGCCATCATCGGCGCATCTACCCTTCCGGATTCGGTAAAATCAAGATCGATTGCCGCCTTTACCCGCCTCGCCGAGGCCGAGGCTGCCGTGCACGGCATCTCGGTGGATGAGGTCCATTTCCACGAGGTAGGCGCGGTGGATGCCATCATCGACATTGTGGGCGGCATTCTTGGCATGGAGATGCTGGGGGTTGAGAGGGTATATGCCTCTGCGGTAAACCTTGGCTCCGGCACGGTGACCTGTGAGCACGGTGTACTGCCTGTGCCCGCACCGGCTACGGTGGAACTGCTCAAGGGGTGGCCGGTCTACTCCTCCGACATTAAAAAAGAACTCACCACACCCACCGGCGCGCTGCTTCTGACCGCCCTCGCTTCCGCCTCCGGCCCCATGCCGGTCATGCGGATGGCAGCGACAGGGTACGGCGCGGGCGGCGATATGCCAGGCCGGCCCAACTGTCTGCGGCTGATAGTCGGTGACACGTCATCCACGGAAGAGCAGGACGAAGTCATGGTTCTCGATACCGACATTGATGACATGAACCCCCAGGTGTACGGTTATCTCATTGAACGGCTGCTGGAAGCCGGGGCGCTGGATGCCCGCCTGACGCCGGTCTACATGAAGAAAGGGCGACCGGGTATCACGGTCACGGTTCTTTGCGAACCGGGTCTGCAACAGAAACTTGAAGAGATTATCTTCGCCGAAACCACGACTCTGGGTGTCCGCTCGTGGCGTGCATCCCGCAGCAAGCTCCGTCGCGAGTCGAAAGAGGTGGAGACTCCGTGGGGCACGGTGCGGGTCAAGCTGGCCTTTCGCGCCGACGGACAAGTAACGGCCCAGCCCGAGTACGACGACTGCCGCCGCTTGGCGGAGGAACATGGTGTGCCGCTGAGAAGGGTGATGGAGGCGGCCGCTAGCGCAGCGGGCGCCCAAAAGGAGACACCATGACAGCGCCAAACGACTCTCCAAAGATGGAAAGTACCCCTCCCGCCAATATCCCCGACGATCTCCATGTGGTTCCGGTGAAGGAGATGGTCATATTCCCCGGGGTCATGCTCCCTCTCTTCTTTACGGGAGAGCAGGCCATAGCGGCTATAAATGCGGCCATGAGAGACAACCATCTGGCTGCGTTGGTGGCCCAAAAAGATGCCAATATTGAGAATCCCGGCCCTGATGCGCTCTACGGCTTTGGTACCGCAGTCAGGATAGACCAGATAGTGACGCTTCCCGAAGGCGGCGCGAAGGTGCTGGTAGAGGGGTTGGCCCGGATTAAGATACTGGAGTTCTTCAGGGATGGAACCTATCTGAAGGCGAAGGTGGAAGAGATGCGGGAGTTCTACGAAAAGAGTCTCGCGGTCGATGCCGTTATTCACGGCGCCCTCTCCCTGCTGAAGGTTGCCATGGCCCTTGGGAGGCCGCTTCCCGAGGATGTAATGCGCCTGATCGACAAGATCGAGAATCCCGCCCGCCTGGCCGACCTCATCACCGTATACCTTGGGTTGAAGATAGAGGAACAGGAAGATATCCTCGAAACCATTGACCCGCTGGAGCGGCTTAAGAAGGCATTCTCGTATCTCTCCCGAGAGGTGCAGGTGATGCAGGTCCGCGGAAAGATACAGGCTGATGTCGCCAAGGAGCTGGGGAAGACCCAGAAGGAGTACCTCCTCCGCCAGCAGATGAAGGCGATCCAGAAGGAGCTGGGGGAAGAGGATGCTCATCAGGCCATGGTCAACGAGCTGCGGGAGAAGATCGAGGCTTCGGGCATGCCGCAGACTGTGGAGGAGATCGCCGTTAAGGAGCTCGACCGGCTGGAGAAGATGAACCCGGCCTCGGCAGAGTATACCGTCGCCCTTACCTATATCAATTACCTCGTTACCATGCCCTGGACGAAAAAGACCGAGGATAACCTCGACATCGACCGGGCCGAGCAGATACTCAACGAGGATCACTTCGGGCTGGAGAAGGCCAAGGAGCGCATCCTCGAATACCTCTCCGTCCGCAAGATGAAGGCTGAGGAGGGGATGAAGGGGCCGATCCTCTGCTTTGTCGGGCCGCCCGGCACGGGGAAAACCTCCATCGGCAAGTCGATTGCCCGGGCCATGGAGCGGAAGTTCGTGCGCATCTCGCTGGGTGGCATGCGGGACGAGGCCGAGATTCGCGGCCACCGGCGGACCTACGTCGGCGCACTGCCGGGCAGGATTATTCAGGAGGTCAGGCGGTGCGGCACCAACAACCCTATCTTCATGCTCGATGAGGTCGACAAGCTTGGGATGGATTTCCGGGGCGACCCGGCATCAGCCCTGCTGGAGGTACTCGACCCGGAGCAGAATTTCTCCTTTACCGATCACTATCTCGACGTCCCTTTCGACCTTTCGAAGGTCATGTTCATCACCACTGCCAACATGCTCGACCCTGTGCCGCCGGCCCTCAAGGACCGGATGGAGGTCATCGCCTTCCACGGCTACACCGAAGAGGAGAAGGAGAAGATCGCCTTCCAGTACCTCATTCCCAAGGAAATCGCGGAGAACGGGCTGAAAGAGCAGCGGGTTGAATTCTCCGTTGAGGCAATCTACAAGATTGCCCGGGAGTATACCCGGGAGGCGGGGCTGCGGAACCTGGAACGGGAGATCGCATCCATCTGCCGAAAGATCGCCCGGGGTATAGCCCAGAACAAGGAGATAGCACGGAAGGTAACTCCCGAACTGGTTGAGGACCTGCTGGGGCCGCGCAAGTTCTTCATGGACGTGGCGGAGGAAGCCGACAAGGTGGGCGTTGCCACCGGCCTTGCCTGGACCGACGCGGGAGGAGACATCATCTTCGTGGAGGCCACCAAGATGAAGGGAGAGCGTGGCCTCACCCTCACCGGGTCGCTGGGCGACATAATGAAGGAATCGGCCCAGGCGGCCATGAGCTACATGCGGAGCCATGCGCCGGAGTACAATATCGCCGAGGACTTCTCCGAAAAGCACGACGTGCATATCCATGTCCCGGCCGGCGCAATCCCCAAGGACGGCCCGTCGGCGGGAATCACCATGGCCGTGGCCCTGGCGTCGCTCATGACCGACCGCCCCGCCCGCCGCGACGTTGCCATGACCGGCGAGATCACTCTGAGCGGCCGCGTGCTCCCCATCGGCGGGGTAAAGGAAAAGGTCCTCGCCGCCCGCCGCGCCGGGGTGAAGACCGTTATCCTCCCTAAAAAGAACGAGGTAAACCTCGAAGACATCCCTGACTACATCCGCAACGAGATGCGGTTCATCTTTGTCGAAACTATCGACCAGGTGATAAAAGAGGCGTTGAGGTAGGTTTCTTGCCCACCCCTTAAAGCGAGAATCATCCGGCAGAATGTTTAGCTCGTCCTGATTTCTTTGCGCTTTTGGGGCTTGACGGGGAATTTAAAATAATGTAATGTGTTTTGTTAATTGGTCATAACTCGAAAGCTGGGGCGGTTTGGGGCGATGGTTGGTTTTTGAGCAGCTACTGTTTGGTAAAGGAGGGTTGTAAATGAAAATAATTACTGGTGGCTTTATTTTGGGTCTGGCCGTTTTCTTTGGGATCTGCAATTCTTATGCACTCCCCACATCATTATTTATTAACGAGATCCACTATGATAATGCCGGTACCGATGTCGGTGAAGCAGTCGAAATTGCCGGTCCGGCGGGATTTGACCTCACAGGATGGAGTCTCGTGTTATACAACGGAGGCAATGGTTTATCGTATAATACAAGGGCGTTATCCGGAGCTATCCTCAATCAGCAAAACGGATTCGGGACATTGTCTTTTTCGATAGCCGGAATCCAGAATGGTGCTCCCGACGGACTGGCTCTGGTGGACTCAGGTGCTACAGTAATCCAGTTCCTCAGTTATGAGGGGATATTCACGGCACTGAATGGCCCGGCCAACGGAATGACCAGTGTAGATATCGGGGTATCAGAATCAGGTTTGGACGCGGCTGGCAAGTCCCTGCAATTAATCGGCGGCGGCCGGTATTCTGAGGATTTCTTCTGGTCAGTTTCTGCATCAAGCAGCTTCGGTTCAGTTAATACCAACCAGCGGTTTGTTGCGTCAGCTCCCGTTCCGGAGCCTTCCACCATGCTCCTGTTTGCCGGAGGTGTGGTCGGTCTTGTGGCTTGGAGAAAGCGTCGGCGCTAGATATTTTCACTTCATCAACGGGCAGGTGCATTGATTGACCTGCCCGTTCTCAGTTTTGCGCACAACTGTCTTTACTCCCTTTTAGTTCTCTGCCACAATTCCTGGCATGAAACCCCGTTATGTTGCCGTGGCCGTTCCAGGCCTTTTGAAATTCCTCGATTATGCCATATCCACTGCCGCTGCACCTGATCTGCGCCCCGGCCATGGCGTCCTTGTACCGTTGGGACGGCGGACGGCCGTGGGTTATGTAATCACGCTCAAGGACAGAGCTGAAGTGGAGGGGGTTAAAGAGATCACAGGACTTGTCGACGACGAGCCGCTGGTATCGCCGGAGATGGTCGACCTGCTCAAGTGGATGGCCGACTACTACATGGTGTCGCTTGGCGATCTGTTCCGTACCGCGCTTCCGGCTGGGATAGGCCGCGACCTGAAACCCCTCACCCGTAAATGGGTGGAACTGACCGACGAGGGCCTCGCTCTCGACCTCAATTCATTGCGGGGGAAGGAGCAACGGCGGTTGATAGAATTCCTTCGGGAGAAAAAGGGGCAGTTCCTCTCTGCGCTGGAAGATGCCGGACTGTCTCCATCGGCGGTGAAGGCGCTGGTCGAAAAGGGGCTGGCGACGGTGCGCGATGAGGTGACCCTGCGGTCGCCGCAGCACGGCGTATCCAATGAGAAGGGGAAGATACCAACCCTGACGGCGGCGCAGAAAACGGTTGTGGACCGGCTGACGGCATCGATCAAAAATGGCGGGTTCGTGCCGTTCCTCCTGCACGGCGTGACGGGGAGCGGAAAGACCGAGGTTTACCTTCGGGCTACTGCCGCAGCCCTGGAACAGGGGAAAGACGTGGTGGTGCTGGTGCCGGAAATAAGCCTGACGCCGCAGTTTGTTGCCCGTTTTGCCGGCAGATTCGGTAACGAAGTGGCGGTGCTGCACAGCGGCCTCTCCGACGGCGAGCGGTACGACGAATGGCGGCGGCTTCGTTCCGGCGCGGCGCGGATCGCCATCGGCGCCCGGTCGGCCGTCTTCGCCCCCGTGCGCAACCCCGGCCTGATCATTGTGGACGAAGAACACGACTCCTCCTACAAGCAGGAAGAGGGGGTCCACTACCATGCCCGCGACGTCGCGGTGGTGCGGGCCAAGCTGTGCGGGGCAACGATTCTGTTGGGCTCGGCCACGCCCTCCATCGAGAGTTATCACAACACCGAGCGGGGGAAATACACCCTTCTCACCCTGCCCGAGCGGATTGACCACCGTCCCATGCCCGAAGTCCGGGTGGTGGAGATGGGAAGACAGGCTGAAGGCCGAAGGCTGAAGGCCGAAGAAACTGTGCTGGTAGCTCCGGAGGTCCAGGCCGCTGTGGACGACCATCTCGCGCGGGGGCAGCAGGTGCTCCTTTTTCTCAACCGGCGCGGGTTCAACACCTTCCTCTTCTGCAACGATTGTGGCGAATCGGCCCGTTGCCCTAATTGCAGCATATCTCTTACCTTCTACAAGAGGTCGCATCTGCTGCGGTGCCACTACTGCGAACACTCCGCGGCCCCGCACGATCTGTGTCCTCAATGCGGGAGCCACAACCTGCGGCTGATAGGGCACGGGACCGAGCGGCTTGAAGACGAGGTCGAGGCACGGTGGCCGGAAGTGAGCATAGCGCGCATGGACCGCGATACGACCTCGCGCAAAGGGGCGCACCATCGTATTATTGCAGGGATGGAGTCGGGGGAGCACCGCATCCTCATCGGCACGCAGATGGTGGCCAAGGGGCACGACCTGCCGGGGGTGACGCTGGTGGGCATCCTCTTTCCCGAGGGGACGCTGAACCTGCCCGATTTCCGGTCGGCCGAACGAACATTCCAGATGATCACCCAGGTGGCGGGTCGGGCCGGCCGGGGCGAGACGCCGGGCGAGGTTCTGGTGCAGGCCTTCAACCCGGAGCATTACGCCGTGAGACATGCGTTGCAGCACGACTACCCCGGGTTTTATGCCGAGGAACTGATATTCCGTAAGGAACTGGGATACCCACCCTTCTCGCGACTGGTGTTGCTGATGTTTCGCGGAGTGAAGGAAGAGGCGGTGGCCGAGGCGGCGGGGTCTGTCGCCGAGATCATGAAGAAGGCGCTGAAAGGGTGCGGCGAGGTTCTGGGGCCGGTGCCGTCGCCGCTGACGCGAGTGCGGGGGAAATACCGCTGGCAGGTGATTCTCAAGGGGAAAGAGGGGACGGCGTTCCGTCGGCAGGTGCAGGCGGGTATCGTTCGCTACGAGCAATCAGGGAGGAAACATGGTGTGGAACTGCTGGTTGACGTTGACCCGCAGAGCCTCATGTAAAGGATTTGTCATGACCGAAAATGAAGCGCTTCAACTGGCAAGGGAAACCGTACTGGCCGAGAAATTTCAATGGTGTGAACCGGTTCGGGTAAGGCGCACGCGCAGGTTCATCTTCTTTGGTGAAGTCACCTGGCATGTCACCACCGCCAACCGATTTGGCGGGAACCTCCGGATTAAAATCGACGACGAGACCGGCAAGGTGATCGCCAAGGGGTTTTACAAGAGCTGAAAAGGAGCAATATTGTCCAAAAGCTCGGCAATAATCTGCCGATGAGAGTAAGAACAGCCTTTTTTCATCACTACACTGAGCAGAGGTTTGCATGTCGGATCGAGCCGGAATTGAAAATCAGCTTGTATCGGTGGGGTTGAAAAACCTCGGGGATATTCACTGGAATCTTTCGGTCCCATTGCTTTATGAACATGCCGTGCGAAACGGCGAAGGGGTTATTTCCGACGGCGGGGCGTTTATCGTGCAGACCGGAAAATTTACCGGTCGCGCCGTGCAGGACAAATTCATGATCGATGAACCCTCCAGCCGCGACAAGATATGGTGGGGCGATTACAACAAGGCGTTTCCCGAGGCCGATTTTGATGCCCTCTATGGGCAGGTCTGCCGGTACCTTGAAGGCCGGTCTGTCTTTGTGACGGACTGCATCGTCGGCGCCGACGCCCGGTATGCAAGGCCTGTTCGCGTAGTCAGCAGGAATGCATGGCATGCACTCTTCGCCCGTACGATGTTTCTGCCTCC
>JAOUDF010000130.1 GCA_029859385.1 Nitrospirota bacterium | reverse complement strand
CCTGGCCGTCGACCTTCAGGATGCCCTCGAAGCCGTAGGAGAGATCAGCGGCGAGACCACTCCCGACGACATCCTCGATATTATCTTCCGCGAGTTCTGCATAGGCAAGTAGAGGTGTCCTGGCAATCGGACGTCGCGGCGGCCCTGAATTTGGCGGACGCGGTATCTCCTTGACTTTCCTCGCTTGAAGGCTATAATCGCCTACACTCGTTTAATGGAGAAACCGATGCGACCTACCCGTGTTCACTATCTGCTCCTCATGCTCCTGGCGCTGTCGCTGCTTTCCGCCGGGTGCTTCAAAAAGCCGCCTCCGCCGAGTCCCGATGCCATCAAGGTGTCGAACGCCCGGGCCGAGATGAACGCCCTGGTGAACTCTTATGAAAACCGAAACCTTACTGCTTTCATAAACCATTTCCCCTTCGAATATCGCGGAAGGCAGGATGCAGCCGACCTGGCGGAGAAGGATTTCGCCGCGTATACAAAGATCGACCTTACCATGTACGTGGACCGCGTAACCCTCGTCAAGGACGAAGTCACGCTCTACACCCACTGGGAGGGGTTCTGGACCGACAAGTCGGGCAAGAAGACCCGCGACCTTGGCACCCTTATCCTTGTCTATACGGGTGACAGCAAGCTGAAGCTGACCCAGCTCGAAGGCAGCAATTTTTTCGGGAAAGCTGTTCGGCGTAAATAGCGGCCCATCTATCGGCGGAGCTGCATTCATTGCCTTCTTCAATCCATCCCAGCCATTTTACCACTGACTACCTCATAATCGGCGGCGGCGTCGCCGGGCTCAGGGCAGCCTTGTCGGCCGTCGAGGCGGGGGAAGTCCTCATCATCACCAAGGACAAAGGCTCCGAGAGCAGCAGCGAATATGCCCAGGGCGGGGTAGCCGTCGTCCTGTCGGAAGAGGACGAGATCAGCTTCCACTTCGACGACACCGTTGCCGCCGGAGCAGGGCTCTGCAATGAGGAATCGGTGAAGGTCCTCGTGGAAGAAGGCCCCCGGCGTATCCTCGAACTCATGGACTGGGGGGCGCTCTTTGACCGGGACGGCGTCAACCTCCTCTTCGCCCGCGAGGCCGCCCACAGCAAGAGCCGCATCCTCAGGGCCGGAGGCGATTCCACCGGCCGGGAGATGGTCCGCACCCTCAGGGACGCTGTCGGCAGGATACCACGCATTACCCATCGCGACTACCTCCATACCATAGACCTCATTGTGAAGGACGGCCGTTGCCGGGGCGCACTGGTGCTCGATGAACGGACAGGCGAGGTTATGGCGGTCTTCGCAAGGGCCGTAATCCTCGCCAGCGGCGGGGCGGGCCAGATATATCACCGGACCACCAACCCCGCAGTCGCCACCGGCGACGGCATGGCCATTGCCTGGCGGGCAGGCGCGACCTTGACCGACATGGAGTTTGTCCAGTTCCATCCCACGTCGCTGTTCCTGCCCGGCGCCCCGTCGTTTCTGCTTACCGAGGCCATGCGCGGTGAAGGCGCCATCCTCAAGAATATCCGCGGCGAAAGATTCATGCCGCGCTATGACGAGCGGGCCGAGCTGGCGCCGCGGGATATCGTGAGCCGAGCGATCCTCTCCGAAATGGTGAGCACCGGATCGACCCACGTCTTCCTCGACCTCACCGCCCTTGAGCCGGGGTTCATCAGGGAGCGCTTTCCCCGTATCCACACCACCTGCCTCCGTTACGGTATCGATATCGCCCGGCAGCCCATCCCCGTATCTCCCAGTGCCCACTACATCATGGGCGGGGTAAAGACCGACCTCGACGGCGCTACCGACCTCCCCGGCCTGTATGCGGCGGGCGAGGTGGCCTGCACCGGCGTGCACGGGGCCAACCGGCTGGCGAGCAACTCGTTGCTGGAGGGGCTTGTCTACGGCGCACGGTGCGGCGAGGCAGCGCGAAAAGAACGAGGGCCCGTCGATGCATATACCCCGAAGCTGGCGTCGCCGTCGGATATTTCCAGAATCGAGGTTGCCGAAGGACGGGAGGCGGTGCGGCGAGCCATGTGGGAAAAGGTCGGCATCATCCGGTGCGAGATATCGCTCATGGAGGCCCGGCAGACCCTCGACGGACTGAAGCCCCTCTTTGAAGGCCCCTTTGTCGACAGGCCGTCGCTGGAAGCGGTGAACATCGCGACAGTCGGCGAGATCATCACCGAGGCGGCGCTGCGCAGAAGGGGGAGCGTGGGGGCTCATTACCGGAGCGACGCAAAGGAGCGGGGCGAGCACTGGGAGCGTCATACCCTGCAGAAGAGACCATGATCGACTTTCCCCTGATAGACCCCGTTGCCGTACAGATAGGCCCGCTGGCCATCCGCTGGTACGGCCTCATGTACCTCATCTCCTTTGTGCTGGCCTACGTCGTCCTCTCCGCTCGCGCGAAAAAGGGCCAACTTCGCCTCGACAAGAACCAGCTGGCCGATCTTATTACCTGGGCCGCCTTCGGTGTCCTTGCCGGCGGCAGGCTCGGCTACATCCTCTTCTACGATCTGGGATATTACCTCTCAAACCCGCTTAAAATCCTTTCCGTCTGGGAAGGCGGCATGTCCTTTCACGGCGGCCTCATCGGCGTTATTGCCGCGGTCTATCTCTTCAGCCGGAAGAAGGGGGTACCCTTCATGGAGCTGGGTGACAGCGCAGCCCTGGTCGCCCCCATCGGCCTCGGGTTCGGGAGGATCGGCAACTTCATCAACGGCGAACTCTTCGGCCGGGTGACCGACGCGCCCTGGGGGATGATTTTTCCCGGCCAGACCCTGCCGCGCCACCCGTCGCAGCTTTACGAATCGTTCCTCGAAGGGCTGGTTCTCTTTGGCATCCTCTGGGTTCTCGACCGGCGAAGACCGGCGACCGGCGTGCTCTCGGGGATGTTCCTTGCCGGATACGGGACTTTCCGCTTCATTGTCGAGTTTTTCCGCGAGCCCGACACCCACATCGGCTACATGCTCGGTATCTTCACCCGGGGGCAGCTTTTGAGCCTGCCGCTGGTGCTGGCAGGTGTCGCGCTGATTGTCGTGGCGGCGAAGAAGGGGCGGGCGGTTCGCTGATGTGGTATCTTTTTTCGTGACCAATCGGCAAATTTATGGCCCGGTGGCTCCCGTGGTTTTCAAAAGCCGATGTGGGGCGCGTTGGATTGGTTGCCTGGCGGATTTCCGTAGTTCTTTCCGGAAATATTGTGGGAGTGGTGGTTCACCAGTTTTCAAGGTGGCGCCGGATATCGGCTTTTGAAAACCATGGGAGCCACCGGGCCACTTACCCCGAGATATATCGGAGGGTGAGACCGTGAACTGTTCCAACATTGTTCGGAGCACGGCCCTGGCCGCACTCATGCTGATCGTCGGCCATCCGGCATTGGCAGCCGAAACCCTTACATCCAAAGGAGGCAGCGCGATGACCATGCAGATAACTTCCACGGCCTTCACCCACAACGGCGGCATCCCCGCGCTCTATACCTGCCAGGGGAAGGATATCTCTCCGTCGCTTTCGTGGTCGGGCATTCCCGCCGGGGCAAAGAGCCTTGTCCTCATCGTCGACGACCCTGACGCCCCTGATCCTGCCGCGCCCAAGATGACCTGGGTCCACTGGGTTCTCTACAACATCCCGCCGACGGCCACCGGCTTTGCGGAAGCGGTGAAAAACCTTCCCGCAGGTACCAAAGACGGCCTCAACGACTGGAAACGCACCGGCTACGGCGGCCCATGCCCGCCCATTGGCCGCCATCGCTACTTCCACAAGCTCTATGCACTGGACACCGTCCTGCCCGACTTGGGCAAGCCGACCAAGGCGCAGCTTGAGAAGGCGATGGAGGGGCATGTGCTGGCGAAGACGGAGATTGTCGGGACGTATCAGAAGAAGTAGCGGTTCGTAGAATTAGTATGTAAGCCGTGCCGCGAGATTTTTTGTAATTTGAAAGTTCAACTTGCAAATTACAAAAATAGGAGTGGCTGCTAGCTACTATGAGAGTCAAGTTATAAGAGAGTCATTATCTACTCCATGAACAGGTGTTGTGGTGAACCCTTATCCCTCAATTGAATCTTCGCCGGGTTGGACGCTGATGCAACTGCAGGAGATTGCAGGTGCACGCCTTGAGCAGTCTTCCTATCATCTTTTTTCAGAGGCACACGCACGTGGCCAAATATTTAATCTTGGAGATGGTGAACGGCTAGGGACTTGGAGATGTGACGGTAATGCGCTACTTACGCCAATAAAAGGGCTCATTGAAGTACAATTGAATGGCGCAGAAAAAACTATGAAGGTCGGCTCACAGCTTATCATCAACCCTGGGGTAACGTTCTCCGTAAAAGCCGTAGAGTTGTCTTCTATTCAGATTATTTGGATGCCGCCTTTCCCTAAACTTGAAATATTGGAATAAACGGATATCCGCACTTACAGCGTCATCACCACATCCCCATCCTTTTTGAACCCTGCATAAATCTCCAAAAGCTGTTCCTTGTCCATAAGGATGGTGGAAAGCGCGGCTTCTCCACGCGATGCCGGCGCGCTTGTACTGGCAGTGTTTTCCGCCATCAGACGACATTCCCGGCGGCTATGTCCCGCAGGGGAACCGCCTCGACTCCTTCCGCGATAAGGAATCGCTTAAGCCCGGGATAGATGATTATCACACGCTCCAGCCCAAGATCTTCAAGGGCTATGCGGATGGAAGGGGTCATGCTCGGTGTGTCGGTGCGTTTGCATTCAATGCCCAGCATTTTGTCTCCGCGCCGCAGGATCAGGTCAATTTCAGCCCCCTGGTGAGTAGCCCAGAAGAAGGCCTCGTCATGCGGTTCCATGTTCAACACCTGCTCGATGACAAACCCTTCCCATGAGGCGCCTGCTTTGGGGTGGGTAAGCAGGGCCTTTAACGAGTCTATGCCGAGCAGCTGATGCAGCAGGCCGCTGTCTTTGAGATAGATTTTCGGCGCTTTCACCTGGCGTTTGCGCAGGTTGGCGTGCATAGGCTGTAGCTGGCGGACCATAAAGGCATCCGTCAGCAGGTCCAGATAGCGGCGAGTAGTTGGTTCGCTCACCCCCAGGGCGCGAGCAGGGTCGGCGGCATTCCATGTTTGTCCGTGATAATGGGCCAGCATGGTCCAGAAACGCTGCAAGGCGACGGCGGGTACACGTACCCCCCACTGCGGGAAGTCGCGTTCCAGCAGGGTTTGTATGAAGTTCTTTCGCCACGCAATACTGTCAGCGTCGTTGCGGGCGAGGCAAGCAAGCGGAAATCCGCCGCGCAACCAGAGGTTTTGCTCGGCTTCAGCACCTAGTTCCCGCAGAGAAAATCCGCTAATGGCGACTCGCTCCATGCGGCCCGCGAGACTCTCCGAGGTCTGACGCAGCAAGTCTCCCGATGCGCTGCCGAGAACCAGAAAGCGTGCAGGCGTATTCTTTCGGTCAGCCAATACACGCAGAATCGGGAAAAGGTCCGGCCGTCTCTGCACTTCATCTATTACCACCAGTCCTCTTAGGGGCCGGAGCGCAACCATGGGTTCATCCAAACGGGCCAGATCTGCGGGGTCCTCCAGGTCGAAGTAGTGAGGGGAATCTTCAGAGAGTAGTTCTTTTGCCAAAGTTGTCTTGCCGCACTGGCGAGGTCCGGCAAGGACTACAACCCGACTGCGGGCAAGGGCACTCTTCAGGGTATTGAGTAGGGCGGTCCGTGTAATCATGAGGCTAATTTACCATGAAAATCGAATATTGCAAGTTCGATTTTCATGGTATTGGGGGCAGGGTCTTATAGCGTCATCACCACATCCCCATCCTTTTTGAACCCTGCATAAATCTCCAAAAGCTGTTCCTTGTCCATAAGGATGGTGGAGATGGAGAGGGAGAGGTAGTTCCCCCCTCCGCTCCAGGTTGGGGATACCTCGATGGCGGTATTTTCGCCCACCACGGCGATGACTACCTCGCGCATCCGCAGGGCGAAGCCGGGCTTGTTTTTCCCGATCACCTTGAAGGTGTAGAGGTTGGGGAAGCCGATCAGTTTGTCGAGGTCGATCTCGGGATTTGATTCGTCCATCAGTGAGCGATACCTTTCTGTCTACTCTTCATAGGTGAGCACCCGCACCATCCCCATGGTCAGCCCGCCTTCGTTCTGGGTGGTGGCGTCACTCACGGAAATTACCTTCTTGATGTTGTTGTCGGCGATGAACCGGTTGACCTGATTGTCCAGCTCGTGGATCTCTTCCATTACATGGAACACCTTCAGAGGCGTGGTGAACGTTTTGACCTTGATCATGACACTCTCCTTTGCTGAGGGTTGGCCAATCTCTCTGTCATAACTTTACCCCGATGCGGCCAGCCTGACAATTTCATTTCGTATGTCGCCCACTCTCCGCTCAAGGCTTGCCGCGTCCAGTTTAACCGGCTCATGGGGTTCCGACCAGATGGGGCGGGGCCAGAGGGCGTCGGTCCTGTGCCTCGGCACGACGTGCCAGTGAACATGCGGCACCATGTTCCCCAGCGATTCGAGGTTCATCTTGTCGGGCGTAAACAGCGCTTCCAGCGCCCGGGCGACGAGATAGACCTTCTCCATGACCTCGGTGCGGTCGGTGATCGTCAGATGATACGGTTCCGCCGCATGCTGCTTGAGCACGACAAAACAGTAGCCGGGGAAGAACTGGTCCTCGTTGAGCCTGACGGTAACGAGGCCGAGGTCGGCAACCAGCAGGTCGGGTCGTGGGGGTGCGCAGAGGGGGCATGAGGAAGGTGTTGTGCTCAATGAGTGACTCCCTGTCTATTCACTGAAGGTGACGCCGCTGACCTGGGTCTGTACCCGCATGGTCCCCGGCGGTACGAACCAGTATCCGGCATTGTTGTAGGTAATGGTCTTGCCTGCCGGGATGTTTTCGACGGTGATCTCGCGCACGTCGAGGAGTTTCCCCGTGGCGTTGAGGTAGCCGAATTTTATCCTCACCGATCGCAGCGCGTGGCTGCTGCCGTTCTTTACGGCGATGGAGTGGGCCACCCTTCCGTTGGTTCCGGCAGGCCGCACATCGGCGGCTACCAGCTTTGCCGGGGACTCTCTCAGTACATGGGTTTCCCAGCGGTGTTTGGCATCCCTGGCCAGTTCGTCATCTCCGCCGCCCTGCACCGCCATGTCGAGATAGCGGAAGGCCTCCCGCGAAGCGCCCGTCTCTTCATAGTATTTGCCCAGGTGATACGCGGCTTCGCGGGTAGGCAAGAGCTGCATGCTCTGTTTGAATTCGGCTTCGGCCTCCTTCTTCTTCCCCTGCTTGTCGTTGAGCAGGCCGAGATAGTAGTGGGTCTTGTAAAAATCG
>JAOUDF010000129.1 GCA_029859385.1 Nitrospirota bacterium | reverse complement strand
GCGGTGATATGGTTGGCATCGTTGGCCGTTCCCCAACCGAGGATCGTCCCAAGGGACGACCGGTCTTCGCGCCGGAGCCGGCCCTCGCTCATCAGCAGCAAGGCGGCTCCACCTTCTCCGAGAGTGAGGCCGTCGCGACCGCGGTCGAAGGGGCGACACGGTCCACGGGAAAGCCCCTGAAGGGCGGAAAACCCGGAAAATACGAACTCACTTACCAAATCAAGGCAGCAGACCACTACCGCCTCTACCTGTCCATGGGCAATCAGAGACGCACCCCGGCCGAGGGCGATGGTCGAAGAGGCGCAGGCGGCGTTGATGTTTATACCGCCGGCAGTAGCGGTCAGACCGAGTCGGCAGCTTATGTTTCGCAACAAACTTTCTGCCATGAACCCCTCTGTCTCCGCATCAACACCCCGCTTTATGCGTTCAATGTAGTCTATTGCCCCCTTGGTCGTGGCCAGGATCAATCGGCTGTCGGCGGGCACGGGGCCAAAATCTGCCAACAGACGGTCGAGGATCGGCTCTACCAGCGAGCGGTCCCCCCTCTCTCCTTCCAGCCCTTCGATACAGGTGGCCATGCTTCCGTTGAGGCGGTCGGCGGCAAAACGGGTGACTGGCTTGATCGCCGACTTGCCCGACATCAACCCTTCCCATGTGGCATTAAACCCGCCCAGGCCGGTAATAAGCGAGACACTTGCCACATGAACTCTGTTCACGCAATCTCTCCCGCAAGCCAGCGTTGACAGAATTCTCGATAGAACGGGGGTTGCGCCAAAAGGAAGTTGTTCTCCCTGTCCATCATCATCTGAACTGTGTAGCCGGTTGTAGCTATCAGCCCCTGGGTGTCACGCAGAATAAACTCGAAATTCATCCTGGCCGCCTCGCTCCAGTGAAGGATGGCTTCGATGGAGAACGAAGCGTCAAAGGAAAGAGAGCGATGGTATTCGACGTATATCTGCTTGATTGGAGTAACGACGCCCGCATTGTAGAAATCCATGTAACCTATACCGAAGCGCTTGCCCAGGGCTACCCGCCCGTCCTCGAAATAGCCGGGATAGCGGCCGTGCCAGACTATGCCGAGAGGGTCTACTTCCTCGAAGCGGACAGTCCGTGAAACGACAGCTCGCAGGGGGGCAGGATGCTCGGGCTTGGACTTGAAATAGGGCTTGCTCATGGTGCATCTCCTTCTCTGGCCATGGAGAGCGCGAAGGAAGCGGCGATCTCATCACCGACCTCCAGCCTCCCTTGGAACACCAGTTGATGGCCCTCCTTCGGTCGGCAGGATACGCATATTTCGTAGCCGGGACGTAGTTGTTTGTGGAACTTGGCCGATTCAACCGATTTCAGCTTCATCGGGTAGCCGTAGCTCTCTTCGATAAGCTCCCTGGCGAGCAGTATCTGCACAACAGCCGGAACAATCGGATATCCTGGAAAATGCCCGGAAAAGACAGGAGAGTTTTCATCAAAAAGGTAACGGCGCACAACCTCCCCCCTCTCACCCTTTATCGTCGGAGAGACTGCGGCGCTACGTATCGCTCTGCGCATCTCATTCACGATTTTATTCATCAGTCGGCTCCATCTCTTCAATCCACAGGATAAGGCGATATCCCGCCAGACGGTCATGAAGGATAATGCCTCGCGGGTAAACGACGTCTCCGGTTATCCCATACTCGAAATACTCTGCCTTCCAATCGCTCCCTTCGACCGCCACTGTTGTTTCAAGCAGACGGGTGTCGCCGCCGCCGAAGGTAAATCGTATTTCACCATCACGCCAGTGTCGTTTCAGCAAATAACGGTCCTTTCCAAACAAGAGGGTATCCTTCGGATCGGGCAGCGGCGCTAGAAATATCCGTCGCACCGATGCCGCTACCGCCTCGCCAAAACGCGGTATTTTTGCCAAATCAGGGAGAAGGGAATTCAGATCCTCTCCATTCTCGTCTACGATGAGGTCAAAGAGTTTCATCCCCAAGTCGTTCATGGCCACTAGCCGCGCACGGCGCTCGTGGTAATCGAGCTTCATCACCCCAACAATTGGTACACGAGAACCGTTAAATTCAAAGAGCACCGTCTGGCGAAGTCGATAAACTCCCGGTTGGGCAATCCAGGCCAAGCGGGCCAGCCGTTCCGCCGTCATCGCCGGATCCACCTGCTCAGGCCCCGGCGGGGCGAAAAGCGATGCAGCACATCCTGTCAGCAAGACCGTGACACCAAGGATTGCCACTACAAACCGCAATCTCTTCTTCATCCTTGTTCCGGCTCCATCTTGTCGTTCAACAGGGCAGGGACGACCAACAACGCCGTTATGATGGCCCCACCGATTCCAAGCAACACCGACAGCCCTATGGAGTGAAGGGCCGGATGACGGGCCAGGACCAGCGAGCCGAAACCGGCCAGGGTAGTCAGTCCGGACACGAGAACTGCCTTACTGGTAGAGTGATCCACTTTGCCGGTAAGCATACAGACCATGAAGATGCCATAGTCGATCCCCAATCCTACGACAAGGATGCCGGCAACAACGTTGAAAATATTCAACTCAAGTCCCAACGCTCCCATGATGCCCATCATCATGACCACACCGGTAAGCGCGGGTGCTGCCGCCACAAGGGCTTTCCGGGACCACCTGAATAAAATAACCAGAAACAGCCCGACAGTTACCAACGAAAGCAAAAAAAACCGGAGGAAATCATCCCCGATAGCATCGCTGATCTCCCGACGGAACCGACTCTGGGAAACGACTCTTACGCCGTCGGAGAACTGCTTTTCCACCAGCTCAGGGAGCCCTTGTTGATCCGGAGCTAGAGTCAATAGCGACGTTTTCCCGTCTTGGATCATTACTAGTGATTCGGCCAGGCGCCCCAGCCCCGCCTCCTGTATCCCTTTGAGCGTCACCGGCTTCAACGGACCATGCAAGGCATTCTCAAACGGCGTGAAAGCATTGGCACTAAACCCCATGGCCGCTGCCTGAACCCTCAGATCTGCCAGAATACGCTGCCCTTTCTTACCCTGCCAGAAGTCGCTCCAGCGCGTACGGTTCGCTCGCTGTTCCTCATCGGAAGGCAAAAGAGGAGCGAGGGTTACAAAGGGTGATGAAAGCTCTTTCCGTAAAAAAGAGAAAAGTCTTCCGTTGAGAGCAAAGGCCTGCTCTGCATCCGGACTCTCTATCCAGATCATGGCCTGGCCGCGGAAGTCGCCCCACGTAGTACGCAGGTTCTTTTCGTCAGCAGCCAGTTCCGGCGGGACAAGGCTCATATGCCGCAAATCGCCGTTGAACTTCAGATAGGCCGCCTGCCATCCACACAAGACAACAAGAAATATCCATACCGCCAGAACCAAACAACGCCTTCGGCCTATCCAGCTCATCCACCGGTTGCCTGCCGCATCGTTCTCCGACTCTTTGGCCGGCACCATCAAATGCGGCAAGACCAGTAACGACAGAAGCAGGGCAGTACAGATACCCGCTATAGAGAAGACCGCAATTTGCCGCGTTCCCGGCAGATCAGAAAAAAGTAAAACCGCAAAAGCAGCCAGTGTGGTAAGCCCGCCGAAGATGACCGGTCTTGCGACCCTGCCTGCCATGACATGAGAAAGAGCATCTCCGCGACGCATTGCAAAATAAACATGAATACCGTAGTCAACGGTAATCCCGAGCAATACACCTCCGAAGCCAATGGTCAGGGCCGAAACCATCGGGAAAAACAGCGATACCGCTACTGCTGCGATACAGATAACCGCCAGCGGCAAAAGGAAAACGAGGCTCGCCCGCAGACTGCGCATAAAAACGACGAAAAGCGCCAGAATAGCCAGTGTAGATGCAGTCAGGATACGCCACAGATCGCCCTTGACTGCCTCTGCATTGGCCAGGGTATATTGATGACCCGACACCATTGTGGCTCGCATTCCAACGGGGATTTCGGTCTTCACCGCTTTGTTGAACGCCGTGACAAGGTTGCGTGATCCGGCTGAATCGGTCATCTTGACCGGTGTTTCGGCAATCAGCATGACGCTCTTCCCATCGGCGCTGACGAAGTGATTGTCAACCAACTTCATCTGCGGGACCAAATTGACGTGGCGCAGTTTTTCGAGACCCATCTTATACAGGGAAAACGGGTCACGTCGAATCATGTCCTTCATTGCCCAACCTTCGGGACCAAGAAGAAGTTCGTAGCTTTCACCCAGACGTCTTGGGACACCGTCACCGGCAAGGTCGGCGGCTATTATCTCCAGATCGTCAGCGTTGAGAATACTCGGCAATGCCTCTTCAATCCAGACTAAGAGCCTTCCGTGCATATGAGTATCGGGGCCGGTTGTCACATCCTTGAACAATGCCGGATCCAGAGAAACTGCAAGGCGGTCAGCAGCTGCCGTGAGTGAATCGATCCCTGTCTCCCCTTCAGCCTGAAGTGTAATAATCACCTTTCGGGCAAAGGGGGCTTGTTGCAAGAGGCGGAAATCCCCGACTATCCGGCTTGAGCCGTCGGGCAACATCGCCTCGATGTTTTCTTCGGTCCGGATATTTGTTGAGGCAAGCAGGCCAATCAATACCAGCAGCGCAGTTACACTGTAGAGAAGGCCGCGCCTCTCCTCAAAAAAGCGGTATGCCGACGCTATAATCGCGGTAACGTCCATTGCCGGCTAAAAAAGTCCGTCAGGAAGAGATTGGTTTACAAGGGTGTTTTCAAACCGTATCCGTGTAAAATCACCGTCTTTCTCGCGTAATTCAACAATCTTCACATGGCGGCCATCCTCCGAAAAAGCAATCCGCAGGTGATCGAGAAACCCTCCTGTTCCAAAGAGAGGATCAAGCCTCAGCGTCACAGGATTTTCCGAAATTACGGCAATCCGATACTCCTTGCGCAATCGATCGAAGTCTGCCCTTGTCCAGGCCATAAGCTGCTGGGCAACAATCCTGATGACCGGCTCCCGGTTGATGTCGAACTTCTCATTGAGGCCTGTTCGCTCATGCCAGCGCCGCCCTTCTTTTCCTTTGAGGACAAAACCCGTAGCCACCGGCTTAGTCAGCTCCCAGCGCAAGGTATCTGGCTTTTTGAAGCAGAACCGTCCGCGAGATACCACCATGTCCTTGAAAACCGAAAGATACTTCTCCTGCACGAACTCGCTGGACAGGGTCTCTATACCCGATGAGAGCCGCTGCAGCCGCCCCAGCACTTCATCGTCTCCAGCGATCGCCGGCAGCGTTCCCGTGGAGACGAACCATCCGGCCAGAAGGAGGGAGACTAGAAAAGGCTTTTTCATCCATTCTCCTTCGCGACACCCTCCGGAGGAATCCATAACTTTAGGTTTCCCGAAGCCAACAGTTCTTCTCCTCTGCGCACTTCCCCGTCTACCACAACAAAACTCTCCAGTCCGCCGACAGGGCGGATACAGATAGTCAGCCGGTCTCCCCGGCGCGGCATGACATCAACAGCAACCTTGCGTATGCCAACAAGAAACCCGTCACCCACCGGCTTACCCGCCAGTCGATCCGCATACCCCTGGACCGCAGCGAAGGACTGGGCCAACATCTCAATCAGTCCCACTTCATCCAGAAATCCGTTTCCATCAAGAAGGGGGTTCTCGGGGTTGACTACCGCCTCTACGACGCCACTATGATCCCGGAACTCGAGCAGGCGCTCAACCTGACGTATCGGCAAACGGTGAGGGATAAGCTTTTCGGCCTCCATGGGCAACGATAACTGCATCATACCCTCCAGTATACTGACAGGTCGTCAAGCAGGCTGCTGGAGAAAAGCATCTTGCGTAACCTGACCAACTCAACGTGCAGCACGCCCCCGTTGTCATAGACCTTGAAGCCCTTACCCAACTCCCGGTAAATCCGCGAGGTCCCTTTACCGAGACCATCGGCACTGCGAAAGGAGAGGGCCTGAAGGCAGGCAAGCACCTCAACAGTGAGGACATGTTTCGAGTTGCTCACCGCCCTGAACGCCTTTCGCGCGGCAACGGTGCCCATGCTAACCACGTCCTGATTGGATGCGTTGCAGGAGATCGAGTTGGTGCTGACCGGCCCTGCCAGCTGCCGAATCTCGGCCGTGGTCGAAGTGGCCAGGTACTGGGCTCCCATAAGACCCATGGTGAGGCCGACGGCGCCGGGGTCCAGCTGCTCGGGCAAACCCTCGTTGAGGCCCTTGTCCAGATACTTGTTGAGACGTCGCTCCGAGAGGGTAGAAAGGGTGGCAATGGCAATGCAGAGAGAGTCCATGGCAAAACCGATGCTCTGGCCGTGGAAGTTGCCCCCGTGGATGACCTTCTTCTTTTCCGGCACGATGACGGGGTTGTCGTTGGATGAATTGGCCTCGACTTCCACCGTACGCACCGCCTGTTCAATTGCCTCGGCGACCGGGGCCAGTATTTGCGGGGTGCAACGAACCGAATAGACGTCCTGCACGTTTATGCTTGTTTCAAAAACAGGTCCATCCCGATGCTGGCTGCGGATAAGTTCATGCATCCCCTCGCGAAGGGTAATGTTGCGCGACCCTTGATAGAGGTTGCGGATGGTCTCGGCAACATTGATCTGGCCTGGATGAGGTTTTATCTTGTGGATATCTTCATCAAAGGCGTCGTCGATGCCACCGAATATCTCCAGCGCAAAGGCGCCGGTAACGCAGGAAAGGCGTAGAAGTTTTCTGGCCCCGAAGAGGGCGAAAGCAGCGAGCGCCGTCATGGCGCTGGTGCCGTTCATCAGGGCGATCCCCTCCTTGAAGCTAAGTCGCATCGGCTTCATACCCGCTGCTGACAAAGCTTCGGCGGCCTGCATCTGTTCTCCCCGGTAATAGACCGTCCCCTCGCCTATCACTGTCAGTGCCATATGCGCAAGGTGGACAAGGTCGCCCGACGCGCCGACGCTGCCGCATTCAGGGATATGCGGCGCAATACCCTCATTGATCATGTCGTTTAGAAATTCAAGCAGCTCCGTGCGGACCCCACTGTAGCCCTTAACAAGGGAGTTGAGCCGGACTACCATGATGCCTAAAGCGATATATGGTTTGATGGGGTCGCCAAGACCTGCCGCATGACCTCGGATCAGATTGATCTGGAGCGCCTCGATCTCGGAATCCTTGATGATCCTGTTGCACAGCGGACCGAAGGAGGTGTTCACCCCGTAAATAATTCTCCTGGCGGCAACCTCTTCTTCCAGAAACCGGCGGCTGGCACGGCAGCGATCAAGGGCGTCAGGGGCAAGAGCCACTTGCTTGTCGCCTATGCCGACGGCAACAATATCTTCTATGGTGAGATCGTTTCCGTTTAATGTCACGACGGGTCGTGAAGACACTGCGGTCATTATTCACAACCTCC
>JAOUDF010000128.1 GCA_029859385.1 Nitrospirota bacterium | reverse complement strand
GCTCACCAGGACTTCCTGGCGGATCTCGTCGACGGTAATACCGCTGGGGTAATTAAATTTACCCTGATTGACGGTTGCTGAATACTGGTAGTCGTACTCTCCGAATCCGCCAAAGTGGAAGAGATAGTCGCCATTATTGTCAAAAACCCGTACGGCATGCTGTTCCCTGTCAACGACGTATACCTTCCCCGTCGTGTAGCTGACGGCAATATCAACAGGACTGACGAACTCGCCAAGACCCGCGCCGAGATTGCGAAGGAACTGTCCCGCTGCGTCGTAGACGGCGACATAACCGGGCTGTCCATCGTTCCTGTAGCCCACATAAATCCGATTTTGCAGGTCCACTGCAACGCATTTGGGGGTATCGCTGCTGCCAATAATGAAAAGCTGATTGCCCAACGAGTCAAGGACGGTCACTGAGCGCAAGGTAGCATCCGCCACATAGATATTTCCGGCGGTATCCGTCGCCACCCTTACAGGCCCTGCAAGATAATTGGTCATGTTCCTTGCGAAGGATGACACCGGCGCAACGGCAGAGAGAGAAACCGATGGCGCAAACATGGCGGCCAGCAGGAGAAAGATCACATGAATTTGTGCGATTTTTTTTGCCATTGCCCTAACCCGTACACGTGAACACAAAACTTCGTATACGTTTGTACGCAATTATGGTGCCATGGCCCATTAATTTAACTAAATATTCAAATATTTGATTTTACAGGTTTTTTCAGAATAAATGTGCTGGTGCACGATGAAAAGAACAACGTAAGAAATGTGTAACCCCCTTCCATAGTAGGAAGAGGGTTACTTAGCAATAATTAAAGATCGATTAGATTAGAGCCGAACAGAAGGCCTCAGTCCACGATAGTGTAGTCGTATGTGCTGGTATAGCCAGCAGGTGCATGATTAACGTTGCAAGAGCTCACGGAATCGTTCACCGGGCTCTTTGTCCAGCAGCTTCCTCCACCAGCAGTAACGGTGTGCCCCCCTACGCCGGCACCGTTACGCAACCGCATACCCAGTTGCGTTGCACCCCCTCTGCTTCCGACCCCGCGGTTACTGCCGTGAATAGCGCCGATGCCGGTGCCACTGCCGTTGTCTGTTTCTCCGCCGTGGCAACTCAGGCACCATATATTAAACGCGTTAAACTTCGGGTCTTCCTCGCCGCCGGGCACATGACTATTGAAACGACTATAGGTCGCGCGACTTACCGTACCTCCAGGCGTATTGGCCTCGTTTGAGTTGGACCCGTTATTCTTTGCAGTCCATCCATAGACATCCCGCCGGTGGCATGAATAGCATATGGTGTTGGTAGCAACCCAGCCGGTCTCGTCACCGGAAATGCCGGTACTCGTGTTTATATAATCAACCGCATCGACAATCGAACCATTGAGGTCGTTGTCCACCGCCGCGCTGTAGTTGATTTCCCTGAGTATCCACGGGTTGTCGGAGCCGTGGGGCCCAGCCGGGTCGTTCTTGTCGCCGCTCTGGTGACAATCGCCGCAGGCCAGGGTGCTCCAGGGACCATAGGGGGGCACGAAAGTCCAGCCTAGACCGGCTGAAATATTGAACATGACTCCAGTTTGGTTGGCGGCAGGCCCCGATACCAGGGTAAGCTGGGTGGCGCTGTCCACCGTCTTTATCTCGTACCAATAGGTGGCGGTGTTCCCCGCCGTGGGAGCAGTCGGTCTGTTCAGGGTAAACTGAATCTTCCATCCGGGCTGCATGTAGTACGTCGGAAAGTTGTTACCTGCGGCAATAGTCACCACCTTGGTTGCGGCGTTATAATTAACCGTGCCGTTTGAGCCCGGGACCGCTCCGGTAACCCACCAGGTGCTCCCTGCCTGATTTCCTGCGCCGCCGTTGAAGAACGGCCAGTTGGTGCTCAGGTGCGGCGCCGGCTGGTTCCTGCCTCGCCGGTTAACCGGGTGCATTCCCAGGTTATACGGATTGAAGTCCACCGACAGGTCGCTCTCGGGACCGGGAGTCCAGTCATGGTTGGTGTTATTGGGATAACCACCCCACGAATCGCCTGCGCCGGCATTATAGGCGCTTGTCCCCCACGGGATCTGGGGCGGCGTTGCTCCGTAAGCATAGAGGGAATGGCACTTGAAGCAGAGCTGGTACATCATGTTATCGCCAGTCAAATTGGTGATCTTGGTAAAGCTGGTGGGCGCCACACCCCCTACCCCTGCAGTGTAGGTGGGGTTTACCCCCCACGTGCCATAGTTGGCCCCGCCGATTTGACCGCCGAAAGAGCCCTCTACCACCTGGTAGCCGCTCATGATGCCGTTGGCGCCACTGCCGTAATCGGTAGTAGTGGTGTGATAGGGGTTGGGCCGCCAGGTCGTCATGTTCCGGGGCGTCGCATTGGTGGCATGGGGGTTGTGACAGTCCATGCACTCTACGTGTCTCGTCGCCGCCGGGTTCCAGTTGGCGATCTGCACCCCGCTGGGAGTTACCGTGTCGTCGACTCCCTCATCCACCCGGTGCCGTCCCGCGGCCTGGTTCAATCCGTTGATAGAATCATATGGCGGGGCTCCGTCGATGGGGTGCGACGAGTCCTTGCTGAAGAGGAACTTCATCCTCTGCGCCTTCTTGTTCATGGTCTGTACATTATAGCCGTCCTTGCCATCACCGGCTGCAACGCCGTCCCACCCATTGGGGTTGTAGTTGTCAGGGCCCTCGGTGCTCATGCTGTGGCACTGGAAACACATGTTCTCTTCCAGTGAGTTGTAGGTCGTCTCTACAGTAGTGGAGTTCTTGTTGATGTTGGCAAGGTAGCTCCGCGTCGTACCGCTGTGGGCGCCCACCTTATACTTAGACGACTGGTAGTCCTTGATCATGGTGTCGGTATGGCATTTCACGCAGGTGGCGTTGAAGGTGGAGTTGTCCGCCTTGAAGTTCACCGGCACCGAGTAGTTGTGGGTACCTGCCTTGAACTCGTCGAGGTCCCAGGCAGGGGTGTTGACTGTGCCCGAGTTCTTCATCTTGGCCGTGTTTTTCGTCTGCTGATTCCGGTGACACGAGAAACACAGGCCGCCGTCGGCCCGGGTTCCGTCGAAGTCCTTGTTGGTAAAGGTAGCCGGGTCGGCTGCGTCGGGCGCTACGCTGATAGACACCCGCAGGTTATACGATACCCCAGGGCTGTTGGGGTTGTTCTTGTAATGCCATACATCCATGTCGGCATGGCACATGAGGCAGCGGCGGTGCTCGCTCTCGGCGTCTCCGGCGAGGAACTGATCCTTGGACGGATACTTGCTCCCTGTCCCTATCCCGCCCGTAATAGCGGTGGTGTCGGAGTTCTGCATGTACATATGATACTCGTTCGTCGTGGCGTTCATGGCGGTCCACCGGTCGGGATGGCAGGTGCCGCATGAAGTGTTTCCGGGGCTGATGGGGCTGAACCCTTGCGTATGCTTGTGGCAGTCGGTACACCGCTGGTCGGTAAAATGGGAATCTCCCTTGGGACCGGGACCGGTGCCGGTGTTTCTATAACGGCCCGAGTCGTCGCCGTTTCTGGTCTTGGTGTGACACACTTCGCAGGGGCCGTTGCCGGGACTGGTCTTGGTGGCGTAGGAGTAGTCGGCCTGCCCCGTGGTGTTGCGGAAGTCGATGGTCTTCTCCCCACTGTTCGGCGTCTTGATGACCGGCCGGACCAGGAAGATGTTGGCCGTGTTGTGCGGGGTGTGGCAGGTGCGGCAGTCGATGGCCCAGTTGCCGTACTTCGGGCTCAGGTTCTGGCTGCTGTGGGTCTGGATGCCGCCGTGACAGTCGAAGCAAAGCTGCGACGTGTTCTCCCGGACAAGGAGCTTGCCGTCGCCGGTGAACAGGCCGTTGCCATCGATGGTGATGCTGTTGACGTAGACCTTGAAGGTGGCGGAGAACCCGAAGTTCCCCGCAGTGTCGGCTCCCTTGGCCTGCACCGTGTGGTAGCCGGTGGTGGCGGGCGTCCAGTCGTAATAATAATTGCCGCTGACGTTGGGGTTGGCGGTCGTGGCGTACTCGGTGCCGTCGATGATCGCCTTCACCGTCCCACCGTCAAGTCCATGCCGGTCATAGGCGGTGATCTCTACTCTGACCGGATAGGTGGCGTTGCCGCTCACCGTGGCGTTGTCCATCGGCCGGAACAGGGTCAGCGTCGGCGGGAAGATGTCAGCGCTGCCGCAGGCGGGGGTGCTTACGGTCGTGCTCTGCGGGTTGGTGCCCGTTACACTATCGGCATCGGTCCAGGTAACGCGCACATCGTAGGAGGTCGAAGCGGAAAGACCTGTCATATCGGTGACGTAACAGGTCCGCGGAGACGCCCCGGTGACCGCTGCACAGGCAGTACTCCAGGTAGAATCGGCGGTCTTCTTGAACTCTACCAGCGTTGAACCGTCGGCATCCTCGTCGCCGGTGTAGGCGGCTCGTACTGAAAGCTGGCGGCAGTTGCTGTTGTCCACGCTCAGAGCCCCTACGGTCGTCCCCCGGGCAAGACAGGCAGCCAGCGTTTTATAGGGCGATGGGTCAGGGCTGGTGATGGGATTGAGCCCCGAAATGCCGTCGACATCGCTGAAGGTCGCCTTGAAGAAATAGGTCGTATTGGCCACAAGACCGGTCACTGCACAGGTTCGTGGAGATGCTCCGGCCACGGCGCCGCAGCCGGGGGCCGGGGTCCAGGCGGAACCGTCGGTGCTGTAGTGGAAGGCCGTCGTACCGTTGTCGTTGCCGTCGTCGTCGAAGGTGGCGCTCACCGTTACCTGGGTACAATCATCGACTACCGCGGTAATGGCCCGTGTCGTGGTGCCGTTGGTCTTGGTGGTATAGGGGCCCAGAACCTCTGGGTTGGTCCCCGTCACGCCGTCAGGGTCGGTATGGGTAATCCTGATGTAATAAGGGGTTCCTGCAGTAAGTCCGCCAATGGCCTTCTGTCGTACAAAGTACTCCTGGTCCGAAGTCACGGTGGCAAGGCTCCCCTGGTCGGTCCATGGCCCCGTGTCTGACGGCCCCGTCTCGAACTGGGTGGAGCTGTCGGCATTGCCGTCGCCGCTGTACCAGGCGTTGGCGGTGATCTGGGTGGAGCTGTCGACCACTGCCGCGTTGCGGTAAACCGTCAACGGGTCAGGGATGGTGTAGACCTTGACTCCCGTGACGGGCGTCGACTCATTGCTTAACTGCCCCGTGTTGTCGGTGGCCCGGGCGACAATGGTATAGGTGTAAGTACCGTGGTCCGGCGGCAACTGCCATACGTAGGACCACGCGGTGGTATTGGTCGCCCGCAGCCAGTGCTCATCGGTGGTCCACTGCGCGCCGGTCCAGTGGGTCGGAGGCACCGTATCCCGCTGGATGTGCACCTCTACCTTGTAGACGCCGTAGTCGTCGGATGCGGCACCGGTTATGGTATAAAGTGTGCCGGAGAGGCTCTCAAAGTTCACCGGCGCAGAGATGACCGCCACCGGTTTGGCATCGGTACGGTACGAGAACATGAAATTCTCTGTAGCGCTACTAACAACGTTCACCGAGAATTCCTGTCTCCCCAGCCACATGCTGCCGTTCCACCGGTGGATATTCAGATCATTTTGCCATGCATCGGTGATACCGCATAATATTTCATTGGAACCAGGGTCAGAGGCCATCTGTATCCACATCGGATTGGTAGCGCCGGATGGCATGTTCGCCTCGGCCGTCCAGTTTCCGGCACCCCACGCAACACCGTCCCACATGCGGTACTGTCCCCTGTAAACCCTGGTTCCGTAGACCACGATTACTCTGCCCGTTTCACTCTCCCAGGCCAGGTCGAAGGCACGCCCACCCCAGTTTTGAGGGCTGTATTTAACGGTAAGGTTAATCGGGGTCGCCTCCCACGAGGTCCCATTCCAGAGATCAACATCGAGCCAGTTGCCGCCATCGGTTCCCACCCCCATCATTATCTTGTTCGACCCTGCTCTCGGGTCGGCAACGAGGCGGAGATACTCGCCGGCTCCGCTGAGGGCCGGGGCAGTCAAAGGCCCATTCCATGAACCACTATTATAGGTGTAGTATTTGGGCGTTGCCACCGCTTCGAGGTAGGCTATCATGGCGGTTCCCGTTGTCGTTTCGTAGGCGATGTCAAAGGGCTGGAAATTTGGTGACGCAGTACTCAGAGTGAGCCTTGTTGCATTAACTGTCCATGCCTGGGTATCGCCATTCCATACGGCAGCGGCAAGGTCGGAATTGGCATCGACCCATGCCAGCATGATCTCATTGGTCCCTGGTTTGCTTTCAAGACGAACCCAGTCAATCACACCTGTTGTTGGAATCGCTGGCAGGGCGGTTTCGGCCCCCCACGATGCACCGTTCCATACCCGGTATTTCAATGTTGTCCCGGCGGCTGAGGTATTGTAAACGACCACCGCCTTTCCCGAAACCCGTTCGTGGGCCAGGTCGAAAGACCGTAGATTATTGGCAGGAAGCGTGATGCCCGAGACATTCTTGGTCCAGTCGCCACCTTGTGAACTGTAGAGGAAGAAATTATTCCCCGCATCCCGTATGGCAGCCAAGCGCTCATTGCCTCCCGCCGGTTTCGTCCTTACCACCACCTGCTTCGGGTTAGTGGTGGTTACCACAGGAAGGGTCCTCTCGCCGGTCCAGCCGCTGCTCCACATCCTGCTCTTCGGATAGAGCGAGCCGGGAGCAGCCGAACTGGAGTAAACCATCATCAATTTTGCCGTCATAGTATCAAGGGTAAACCAGTCGACGTTGTTGCCGGCATCGGTAGAACTCGCTGGACTTATGGGCCTGTAGGTGCCGTCAGAGCCCGAAGCGTCGGAATCCTTCACACTGACATAACTGATGGTCTTTGATGCACCCAGGTTCAGCGTGAATTTCCAACGGGTCCCTACCGACGATGAAACGAGGCTCAGGAGTTGACCCGACGCGCCTTCCAGAGTCACCGCGCCGTAAAAAATCGTTGTCGTGCCGGCGCCGAAGGTAAGGGTAGCGGCCACAGCCACGGTCTTCGTGAAATCGTTGAAACTGAAGGAGCCTGTAATGGTCTGGCTGGTACCATTGAGGACGAAAGACCCCGAATTGTGGGCAAAACTTCCACCAGATAGAGTAAGGTTGCCGCTCACCGATGTCGTGCCGTTTGTCGCCGTATACGTGCCTCCGGCTATGGTTAGAGCACCGTTGACCGTGATGGTGCCGGTACCGCCGGTAAATGTGCCCACGTTCGTCATGGCCGGAGTTGTTACGTCGCCGCCGGGGGTGTACGTATAGCCGGTCGGTATATATAGGATGGTACCGGCACCGCTGACGGTCAGTGCCGCACCGGCTACGGAGTAGTAGATGTCCGTATCCACATAGGCGCCCTTGGCG
>JAOUDF010000127.1 GCA_029859385.1 Nitrospirota bacterium | reverse complement strand
TTCGGGCCTCGAGGGGATATTCCCGAAAGGGTTCGAAGTTGCGCGCATCAGCCGCGTTGACCGAACTGCGAACAAATATTTCCTCTCCGCCAAGGCGGTACCTGTCGCCGACCTCAGAAGGATCGAGGAAGTCGTCCTCGTACAGGCCGACAAAGGCAAATAACCAATGGAGATATCCCTGCGCGGCATCCGTTACCGCTGGCTTATTGGCGTCAGCCTTTTCCTTATTCCCCTTCAGGGCAGTATCCTCGACCTCTCCCTCATGAACTACATCAGGCCTGACATGGCGCTGGTGGCCGCCTACGTCGCGGGGTTCATCCTTGCCCCTCTCCCCGCCTCGTTCCTTGGTTTCATTGCAGGGGCGCTGACCGACATCCTCTCGGGCGCGGCGGTGGGGATCAACGCCTTTTCGAAGATGCTGACCGGCATGCTGGCGGCGTCGAGCAAAAACTTCCTTTTCCTTAACCGCGCCCTTGCCCATGCATCAATGCTTTTTGTCCTGTCATCTATAGACGGCCTTATCACGTCATTCTTCCTCATCTATTTCTATGACGGTTATATCCTGACGACGGCAACGCTGAGAGTGGTGATAATGCAGGCGCTTTACACATCTTTGGTGGGTACCATAGCCATCCTTACCGTCGATCCTTTTACGGCGCTTGCAAGAAAGATCAAGAAATGGATGATGAAGGAGCAGACTAATGCAGTACGAGGAGTTTAACCAGAAGGATGGACTGGATACCGGCAAGAAGCTGCAGATTCTTGCCATCTTCTTCTGCATCGGTTTCGGCATCCTCTTTCTGCGACTGTGGCACCTTCATGTCATAAAGGGCGAAACCTACCGGGCCCGCGCCGAGAACAATCGCGTCCGGGTCGTGTCAGTAAAACCTCCCCGGGGCATTATATACGACCGTAGGGGAGAACCGTTGGCCGAGCGCCACTCTTCCTTCAGCCTGACACTGACTATCGAAGACATTCACGACGTCAAGCAGGTGGCGGCCGACCTGGAACGGTACATGAAAATCCCCGCCGAGGAGACCCTGGCAAAGGTGGCGGAATCAAAGCGCAGGAAACCCTTTGAACCCGTTACCATCAGGGAGAACCTCTCCTTCGAAGAGGTCGCCATGGCCGAGGCGCACCAGTATGAGCTTGAAGGCCTTGCCGTCGCCGTTGAAATCACCAGAAGCTACCCGCACGGCGATACCGCCTCCCACCTGCTGGGATATGTGGGCAGGATCACCCCGTCCCAGATGGAAGACAACCGCTATGACGACTTCCCCTCCGATACCCTGGTAGGCCAGAACGGCGTGGAAAAGGTCCTTGATGACCTTTTGAGGGGCAAGCCGGGCACCAGGATGATTGAAGTCAACGTTGTCGGCCGGGAGATGAGGACGCTCCAGACGCACGAACCCGAACCTGGCGTGGATGCCGTATTGACCCTGGATCTTAACGTCCAGCGAGCCGCGGAGAAGGCTCTTGGCAACCGGGCCGGCTCCATCGTGGCCCTTGATACGTCAACGGGCGAGGTGCTTGCCTTTGTCAGCAAGCCGGGCTTTGACCCCAACCTTTTTGTCTACGGCATGCCGGCGGACACATGGAACGCCTTGAGCCGTAACCCCGACCACCCCTTCCAGAACCGTGCATCCCAAAGCTCATACCCCCCGGGCTCCGTCTTCAAGATAGTTACCGCCATTGCCGGGCTTGAGACGGAGATGATTACCCCTGACGCCACCATCCATTGTTCCGGCTCTTATCTCTTCGGAAAGCGCTCCTTCGGCTGCTGGAAAAGGTCGGGCCACGGTACGGTCGACATGCACCGTGCCCTTGTGGAGTCATGCGATGTCTATTTCTACGACCTGGGAAGACGGCTGGGTATCGATACGGTGGCAAAGTACGCAAGGGCCCTGGGCCTCGGCAGCCAGACCAGCATTGAGCTCCCCTCCGAAAAGTCCGGCCTCATACCGGACAGGGAATGGAAGCAGCGGGTACGGAAGGAGCAATGGTACCAGGGCGAGACTCTCTCCGCCTCTATCGGCCAGGGGTATGTACTCACCACCCCGCTGCAGATCGCCTCATTCATGGCAGCCGTGGCCAATGACGGGAAAAAGGTACAGCCAACCATCGTAAAAAGCATAAAGAGAAACGCCGCGTCCTACGATGTCTTTCCCGCGACGTTCCAAGGCAGCGCGGCTATCCGGCCGGAAACCATGCGGATCATCCGTTCGGCCCTCATGGGGGTTGTCCACGAACCGGGTGGGACGGCAGGGTCGGCAAGGACGCCTCTCGCTACCGTTGCCGGCAAGACAGGCACTGCCCAGGTTATCTCTTTGGGTAAGGGGGGGGGAGGAAGGCGTTACCAGGACCACGCATGGTTTGCTGCCTTCTCCCCTGTTGATTCCCCGCGTATTGCGGTAGCGGTCATGGTGGAGCATGGCGGCCACGGCGGTTCCGCGGCCGCCCCCATTGCTCGTGAAGTCATCGAGGCATTCCTGAGGGGACCGATTGTCCAGACTGCGCCGACCGTCCCCGCCGAAGCCGCCCCGGCCGCGACTCCGCCCCCTCCGGCCGAAAATACCCCCACTGAGCCGACGGAAGAGGATGAACTGGATGCAGGCCCGGGAGGTCGTGATGCTTGACCGTCGGATGCTTACCAACTTCGACTGGTTCTTCTTCTCGCTCACCGTCATCATTGCCCTTATCGGCCTGAGCACCGTATTCAGCGCCACCTGGTCACCGGAGAGGGGCGTATCGGGCATCTTCATAAAACAGGCCCAGTGGATGACGATCGGCATGGCGGTCATGGCGGTGGTGATATTTGTGGATTATCGCAGCTGGTGCCGCTTCAGCTATCCCCTTTACGGGATAACCATTTTTCTGCTTCTGGTAGTACTTGTCGCGGGAAAATCTGCCATGGGCGCGGCCCGGTGGATATCGTTGGGACCGATTTCCTTTCAGCCATCGGAGCTGGCAAAGCTGGCGCTCATTGCGACCATAGCGAAGTACCTCTCCGAAAATCCGCCTGTGGGAGGACTGACACTCAAGGGGCTCATGAAGCCCGCGGCCCTGCTGCTTGTGCCACTTCTTCTTGTCGCCAAGCAACCCGACCTGGGGACAGCTCTCCTCCTGCTCTTTGTCGTGACCGCCATCCTCTTTGTCTCGGGGATAAACCGCAGGACCCTCACCGGCATTATATCTTCGGCCCTGCTCATATCACCTCTGGCGGGCTACCTTTTCTGGCATGGCCTGAAGGAGTACCAGAAAAACAGGCTTCTGGTCTTCTTCAAGCCCGACTCGGACCCCACGGGTATCGGCTATCATGTAATCCAGTCAAAGATCGCCATCGGGTCGGGCATGCTGACGGGGAAGGGCTATCTCTCGGGCACCCAGAGCCACCTCAAGTTCCTCCCCGAGCGCCATACCGATTTTATCTTCGCGGTCTTCGCCGAAGAATGGGGGCTTCTCGGCAGCATGTTCCTCCTTGCCCTTTATTTTCTTCTCGTCATGCGGGGAATCGAAATCGCCCTCACCACCAAGGACCGCCTTGGGAAATTACTGGCAACAGGGGCTACCAGCATGTTATTCTTCTATGTTCTTATAAACATGGGCATGACCATGGGCGTCATGCCGGTAGTCGGCGTCCCGCTGCCGCTGATGAGCTACGGCGGCACCGCCATGCTGACGACTTTCATCGCCATCGGCATCCTGATCAACGTGAGGATGCGACGCTTCATGATGGTCGGTGGCGCTCGCTGAAAAACTGATCCGCTCGTTTACCGGAGTTAACGAATGCCCTATGATTTTCTGCCCCTGGTCTCGAAGCCTGCCCGCTACATCGGCGGCGAGGTCAATTCTGTAAGAAAAGACCGGGGACAAGTGCGCACGACCGTCGCGCTCTGCTTTCCCGATGTCTACGAGGTGGGGATGTCCCACCTCGGCCTCAAGATCCTTTACGAGATACTCAACCAGCGGCCCGATACCGCGGCGGAGCGCGTATATTCTCCCTGGGGAGACTATGAGGAAGAGCTTCGAAAACGCAACCTCCCCCTTACCAGCCTGGAGACCCATACCCCCCTTGCCGACTTCGACATCCTCGGCTTTACCGTCCAGTACGAGATGTCGTACACCAACATCCTCAACATGCTCGACCTGGGGCGCATACCGCTCAAAAGCGTCGACCGCGGTGATAACGACCCGCTGGTCATTACCGGAGGGCCGGGGGTCTTCAATATTGAGCCCATGGCCGACTTCCTCGACGCGGTGCTCATCGGCGACGGCGAGGAGGCGATCAACGATATCGTCGAATGCCATGCCCGCTGGAAGGCGTCGGGCAAAGACCGGGCCGCCCTCCTGCTCGCGCTGGCTGAAATTGAAGGGGTATATATCCCGTCCCATTTTTCGCCGACCTGTGGAGACGACGGCAGGGTAACGGCAATTCACACTGTGGCGGGACCCAAGGAGGCCGTCAGGAAACGCTTTCTCGCGGACCTGGAATCGGCCCCGAGCCTTCGCAAGCCGGTGCTGCCCCACCTGAGGGTAATCCATGACCGCGTGACGCTGGAAGTGGCCCGAGGGTGTACCCGCGGCTGTCGCTTCTGCTATGCCGGCATCGTCTATCGCCCCGTGCGCGAACGGACGCCGCAGACGGTAGAGAAGATCATGGCAGACAGCATTGCCTGCACCGGCTACGAAGAGGTCTCCATCGCCTCGCTCAGCACCGGCGACTACAGCGGTCTGGCGCCGCTGCTGCACTCCATCAACCGCGACTTCTCCGAGGACCGGGTATCGGTATCGCTCCCGTCGCTGCGGGTGGAGACGCTGACCGCCGACGTCATCAACGAGATCCGCCAGGTGCGCAAGACCGGCTTTACCCTGGCCCCCGAGGCGGGCACCGAGCGCCTCCGCCGGGTGATCAACAAGGTCTCCGACGACCGCGACCTCGAGATTACGGCCGCAAACATCTTCCGGGCAGGCTGGGACCATATCAAGCTCTACTTCATGATCGGCCTCCCCACGGAGACCGACGAAGACCTGGTCGGCATCGCCGAACTGGCGGAGAGGCTGGTAAAGGTCGGCCGGTCGGTGGGCCGCCGCCGCCCCACGGTGACGGTAAGCGCCTCGACCTTCGTCCCCAAGCCCCATACCCCCTTCCAGTGGTGCAGCCAGATTTCCGTGGATGAGATCAACCGGCGGCAGGACTTTCTGCGCAGGGAGTGCCGCAAGCGAAGGGTCGACTACAAGGGACACGACGCCCGCACCAGTTTTCTTGAAGCGGTCTTCTCCAAGGGCGACCGTCGCCTCGGCAAGGTAATTCTCAACGCATGGCAAAGCGGCTGCCGTTTCGACGGCTGGACCGAAATGTTCGCTCCGGAGCGCTGGAAAGCAGCCTTCGACGCTGCGGGCCTCGACCCGGAATTTTACGCCTATCGGGAAATAGGGCTGGACGAAGTGCTTCCCTGGGACCATATCGATACCGGTGTTACGAAGAAGTTCCTGCTCCGGGAGTATCAGGATTCGCTCGTGGAAAAGGTCACCATCGACTGCCGCTATGCCCACTGCGTCGGTTGCGGCGTCTGCGACAAGGGCGGCAAAAAGCGCGAAGTAAAAGGCGAGGAGCCCCGGCGCGTTACCACATCGGAACCGGTCGAACTGACCGAGTTTGTTCCGTCAACCAGCGGATCGCCGAAAGGGTTCCACTACCGGCTCACCTTCTCAAAGACCGGGCCCATCCGCTACCTTTCGCACCTGGACCTCACATCGGTCTTTGCGCGGGCGGCAGCGAGGGCGCACCTTCCCATTGCCTACTCGTCGGGCTTCAACCCGCATCCGAGGCTCTCCTTCGGGCCGCCGCTGGCGGTGGGCCAGGAAGGGATGATGGAGTTGCTGGACATCGAGCTGACCCGATACGTGGCCCCCAAGGCCCTCGAAGAACGCTTCAATGCCGTACTCCCCGAAGGGGTCTGCGTCTCCGAGGTGGGCGTCATCGCCCCGTCAACGGCATCCATATCTGCCTCGGTGGCGGGGTATACCTACAGCGTAGTGCTGCCGGTGGGGCATGAAATGCTCGACCGGGCGGCGACGGACTTCATGGCGGCAGCCTCGAGGTCCGTACTCCGCACCTCTCCCAAGGGGACAAAAACCGTGGATATCAGGCCCTTGGTAAAAGGGTTAGCCGTCTATCCCTTTGAAAGCGGCAGTGAGTTGATCATGGAGCTGGGTGACGATGGAGGCAGGACGGCAAGGCCGTCGGAAGTGATCGCCGTTCTGACAGGGCTCGCCGAAGAGGAGATTGCCATCCTCAAGGTGGCGAGAAGGGCATTGACCCTCAAGGGCGACCTCGCGCTGACAGGAAAGAAAGGAAGCTAAAGGAGCGGCATGCTGACCGAGATCATCATCAACTCCAGCCCTGAAGAGACACGGGTTGCCCTGAAGGAAAACGGCACCGTCACCGAGGTCTATATCGACCGCAAAAAGGACCGCGGCATCGTCGGGAATATCTACAAGGGGCGCGTCCTGAAAGTGCTGCCGGGGATGCAGGCCGCCTTCATCGACATCGGCTTCGAGAAATCGGCATTCCTCCACGCGTCCGACACCTTCAGTGAAGAAGACGAGTACTCGCGGATGCTGGCGGACGAGATGGGTGAAGAGGCCCTGGAAATCGAAAGCGACTTCATGAGGCGCCGCCGTATCCCCTCACTCCCCATCGAGGAAATACTTCAGGAAGGGCAGGAGATCATTGTGCAGGTTGCCAAGGACCCTATCGGCACCAAGGGGGCACGCGTAACCACCTATGTTTCTCTGCCCGGGCGTTATCTGGTCTACATGCCCTTTACCGAGCACGTCGGGGTGTCGCGGCGCATTGCCGACGAAGAGGAACGCCTCCGCCTTAAGGAGGTTGTAAGCAGGCTTAAAGGGTCGGGCAAGGGGTATATCATCCGCACGGCCAGCGAGGGGAAGAGCGAGGAGGATTTCACCCGCGATATGGAGTTCCTTGAACTCCTCTGGGAGAACCTCCAGAAAAAACGTGAAAAGGCGGTGGCGCCGACCCTCATCCACAGTGAGATCGACCTCCTTTTCAGGGTGGTACGTGACCTCTTTACGCAGGAGGTCTCGCAGATCGTCGTCGATTCCCATGACGATTTCCATCGTCTCAAGGAGTTCGTGCTCAGCTACCTCCCCCGCCTCTCTCCCCGGATCGAACTCTACGAGGGACGGGAACCGATTTTCGACGCCTTCAATATCGAGATAGAAATCTCCCGCGCCCTCAACCGCAAGGTCTGGCTCAAGTCGGGCGGGTATATCATCATCGACCAGGCCGAGGCACTCACGGCCATCGACGTGAAAACCGG
>JAOUDF010000126.1 GCA_029859385.1 Nitrospirota bacterium | reverse complement strand
CGGCTTGACCACGAAACCGCCTACGCCGAGCTTGAGCGATTCCATCGCCGCCTCCATGGTGCCATGACCGGTAATGATGACCGACGGCAGACCGGGCTTCTTCGCGCGAAGGTCTTTAAGAAGCTCCAAGCCGGACTTGCCCGGCATCTTGATATCGGAAATTATAAGGTCGAGATCCTTCGACAAGGCAAGCTCCATCGCCTCGCGATAATTTGTGGCCTTTTCGACTGCGTAACCGGCCTGCGTCAATATCCTCGTGCAAAGCTCAAGAATACTCTCTTCATCTTCTACCACAAGTACCCGTAGTTTCTTTGCCATGGACCTCCCTCCAATATATGTTGGCTAACACTTATAACTTTTTACCACTCAAATAGCAACAAAAGTTTTACCCGACGAGCGAGCCGTGCGACTTTTGTGATCGAAGTCCGCAAGCGCTGTTAACTTACGAGACGGGCTCAGCATCCTTGATGAACGGATTGGACCTTTTTTCATGCGCCATGGTCGAGGTCGGCCCGTGACCGGGCAACACCACCGATGCGTCGGCCAGCGGAAAAAGTTTCTCGCGAATGCTGCGGATCAACTGGCCGTAATTCCCTCCGGGAAAGTCGGTCCTGCCGACGGAACCGGCAAAGAGGGTGTCGCCGGTAACGACAAAACCGTCGCCTGCCAGACAGACCCCGCCCTTCGTATGCCCCGGCGTATGGAGCACCGTCAGCGAAACATCCCCGACGGAAAGCACCATGCCGTCTTCCAGAGGACCGTCAGCGGCAGCCTGCGACTTGGTCGGCACCCCGAACATCGCCCCATGGTCCGATGCATCGGCGAGAAGCCGTTCATCGGCCGGATGAATCCTCACCTCGGCGCCGGTGGCCTTCTTTACCTCGTCGTTGGCCCCTACGTGATCGAAGTGACCGTGGGTATTAAGGATATATTTGACCGATACCTCGTGCCGTCTGACCTCTTCGAGAATATAATCGGCGTCACCGCCGGGGTCAACGACCACCCCTTCTTTTGTCCGGTCGCAGCTTATGATATAGCAGTTGACCCCCAAGGGGCCGACGGTAACCATTTTAATCATTTGTCACCCGTGCGAAAGGCTGAAAAGAATACCTACCAAAAAGCGCCTCAGAAACATGATCACCAGGATCACGATGATCGGCGACACGTCAATCCCCAGTTTCCAGGTGGGCACCAGCCGCTGGACCGGCCGCAGGACCGGATCCGTAGCCCGCACGAGAAACCTGACAACGGGGTTGTAAGGATCGGGGTTCACCCACGAAATGAGCGCCCGGGCGATGACGATCCACATGTAGATGCTCAACACCAGATCGACTACCTGCGCCAGTGCGCCAAAGAAATTGGTCATTATGGCCATTTACCCTTCCTTTTTCCCCAGCTCTTTTGATCTCAATGTGGCTGCTTCCACGGCCCCCATGAGCGCCGACCGGACCCCTCCGTCCTCAAGCCTGTGCAGGCCCGCGATGGTGGTGCCGCCGGGAGAGGTCACCCCCTCCTTGAGCACACCGGGGTGTTTTCCTGTTTCGAGGATGAGCTTCGCCGCTCCAAGCGTTGTCTGTGCCACCAGCTTCAAGGCCGTCTCTCTGGGCAGGCCCATCTTGACCCCGCCATCGGCCAGCGCGTCGATAACCGTAAAGATATAGGCCGGCCCACTCCCCGAGAGCCCGGTCACCGCATCCATCAGCTTTTCATCGACGACCACGGCAATCCCTACCGCCTCAAAAATCTTCACGGCGATGGAGAGGTCTTCCGCGGTCGCGCCTCCGCCCTTCGCCACGGCAGCCGCCCCTTCGAGGATGAGGGCGGGGGTATTGGGCATGGCCCGGATGATACGGGCATCCTGGCCGAACTCCGCCGCGATGGTCGCGATCGGCACCCCCGCCGCCACCGAGACGACCAGCGGTTTGTGGCCGACACTGCCCTTTGCCTCGGCAAGGACATGCGGCATCACCTGAGGCTTCACCGACAGCACCAGAATAGCAGCCGAACGGCAGGCCTCGCCGTTGTCCGAAGTGGTCTTCACGCCATACTGTGTGCCGATGTAGGCAAGCCGGTCCGCCGACGCATCGGCAACGGTTATCTGCGCAGGCTCGAACAGCCCGGCCCTGAGGCACCCCTTCACCAGGGCCTCTGCCATGTTGCCGCCGCCGATAAAGGCAATTGACTTTCCGATGCTCATGTCATCGCGCTCCAAATATTGCTGTTCCCACTCTCACCAGCGTGGCCCCTTCCTGCACTGCCACTTCAAAATCGCCCGACATCCCCATGGAAAGCTCCTTCATCCTGATGCCCGCAATGCCAAGGGTATCCACTTCGACAGCCAGCGCCGCCAGCCGCCGGAAGTATGGCCTGCTCACCTCAGGATCATCCGCATAGGGAGGGATGGTCATCAGACCTTCTACCACAATATTCTTCAGGGGGGCAAGGGCTTTTATCAGCTCAAGCAGCTCATCGGGATTGATGCCGAACTTGCTCTCCTCTCCCGCGACGTTCACCTCGATGAGCAGCCGCTGCACCTTGCCGGCCTTCGCGGCCTGCCGGTTTATCTCCTCCGCCAGATGAAGGGAGTCGACCGAGTGGATCAGGTCGAACATCTCCACCGCTGTCTTCGCCTTGTTGCTCTGAAGATGCCCGATAAGGTGCCATGAAACATTAGCCGCAGCGGGCCCGATCTCGGCGATCTTGGCCTTCGCCTCCTGTATCCGGCTTTCGCCCAGAATAGCCGCGCCGGCGCTAATCGCCTCCCGAACCGTTCCGGCGGGGAAGGTCTTGCTGACGACCACAAGATGAACATCGGCAGGGTCTCTCCCCGCTTCCCGGGCCGCCTCAGCGATGCGCTGCTCAATATGCTTCAGATTCTCAGCTATGCCCGACATCATTCTCCCCCCGGTATCCGCCCTTCCATATCATCGAAAGCCGTCCGCATCTTAAACGATCTTCCACAGAGGATCAAGGCCGCGCAGCCCAAAAGCACCGCAAACCAGAGGGTGCAAACCCTGATGATAAATGTGGCCGCCACCGCAATCGGCGTCGCCACGCCGGTATAGACCAGAAGGCCCGTCATGCTCCCCTCCGTCGCGCCGAGACCACCGGGGAGCATGGTGAGCGCCCCGACAAGGGTGGAGAAGGCATAGACAAAGGTGGCGCTGAAAACGGAAACCGATACGCCAAACCCCTTGAACACAAGATAGAGGCCGTAACATTCCGCAAACCAGCTGGCCACGCCGATAATCGTCGCCCAGGCCAGGGGGCCCGGCGCAAGAAGACCTCGGGCGCTTTCATAGGCCGTCTCCAGTCTCGGTGCAACCCGTGAGAGGACCGGCATGCGATGAACTATCGCGACGAGCTTCATGAACAGGGAACGACTGGAGATGATCGCCAGCAAGGCGACAATAAGCAGCCCGCTCGCAATCAGCGCCGAAGTCCCATAACCGAAAACCACGACCCCGAAGGCGGAAAGGGCCACAATGGCAACAAAATCCGTAACCCGCTCGGCCACCACCACCGGCGCGGTGCGGCTGATGGCCGCGCCGCTGAGCTCTTTCAGCAGATACGATTTCAACAACTCCCCCACCTTGCCGGGAGTGACCGACATGGCAAGGCCGGAGAAAAAGACGAGAAGGCTCTCCCAACGATTTACCCTGAGCCCGATGATCGCAAGGTAGTATTCCCATCGCAGGAAGCGAAGCAGATAGTTGAGGAAGGCAAGAAAGAGGATTGCGGGAAGGTAGGCCCAGTCAAACCCCTGAAAAGCCCTGACAGTCTGCTGATAGTTCCCGTAGAACGCCAGGACGCCGAATACCGCAATGCCTAAACCCAGCGATGCGATGATTTTTTTTCTGAGCGATCCAAGACCTCCCAAGCATTCCCCCGCGATAAAGATGCCGTCATGGCCCTATCTGATGATCGGGGGGTGATAGTAACATGTCTTGCCTGACAAATGAACTGGGGAGACAAAATGCGGCTCCGGAGGCGGGTGATCCTGGCGGACAATCAGGCGTGGGCCTGGAGCAATTCGGCCATCATCTCTCCCGACATGGGGCGACTGAAAAGATATCCCTGCATGCCGTCGCACTGATGTTCCTTCAGAAACGCGAGCTGGTCCTCGTTCTCGACGCCTTCGGCAATCGCCCTTACATTCATGCTGTGGGCCATGGCAACTATGGTCGAGGTAATTGCCATATCGTCGAAGTTCAGCGGGATGTCACGGACAAAAGACTGATCTATCTTTAGCGATTGTATGGGGAACTTCTTGAGATAGGCCAGGGATGAGTAGCCGGTCCCAAAATCATCAAGGGAAACGTTCACCCCCATGGCACCGAGCTCAGTGAGGGCATCGACGGCCAGGTCCGTATCCTGCATGGCAATGCTCTCCGTAATCTCGATGCCCAGAGCACTGGGAGCCACGCCTGTTTCCGAAAGGATGCTCCATATGAGAGTCGGGATATACTGACTACGAAACTGTCGAGCCGACACATTGACCATGATCCGTATCCTGGGCAAGTCGGCATCGCACCATTTTTTGCTCTGAAGACAGACGCTCCTTAACACCCACTCGCCGATGGGCACTATCAGGCCGGTCTCCTCCGCGACATGCATAAACTGAGACGGAAGAAGCACTCCTCTCTCCGGATGACGCCAGCGGAGCAGGGCTTCCACTTCTACTCCACCCTCGTTTCCGTGTGAAACTATCGGCTGGTAATAGACATCGAACTCGTTTCGCTCCAGGGCCAGTTTCAGCTCAGTCTCCAGCATGTGCCGCTCCATGATCTGAGCCCTCATGCTCTGGTCGAACACTTCATACCGCCCTCCACCGGCCGACTTCGCCCGGTACATGGCGATGTCAGCATCCCGCAGGAGCTGTTCCGCCTTTTCCTCCCCCCCCTTGCCGATAGCCAGGCCAATACTGGCGCCGGCGATTATCTCGTGAGCGTTAACCTTTACCGGGAGCCTTATCGATTCCAGGATGCGGTCGGCAACCTGCGTCACGCTGTCCATATTTTTTATGTCATCCAGGATAATGGCGAACTCGTCTCCCCCCATGCGCGCCAGAGTGTCCTCAGGACGAAGGCACGACTCCATTGCCCTGGCCATCCTCACCAGAAGACTGTCGCCGGCATTGTGGCCCCTTCTGTCGTTGACCAGCTTCAGGTTATCCACGTCAAGGTATAAAACACCGATCAGGCAACCCTCATGACGCTTTGCCCGCTCTACCGCATGGCTGAGCCGGTCCATGAAAAGTATCCGGTTGGCCAACCCCGTCAGTGGGTCGTGCATGGCGTCATGGGCCAGTTGCAGCTCGATTTCCTTGCGACGGGTGATGTCGGTCTGCGATCCTGCCATGCGGGAGGGTCGCCCCGACGCATCCGGCAATACCGCCCCCCTGCAGAGCATCCAGCGCCAACTTCCATCCTTGTGGAGTACCCTGTATTCGGCGTCAAGGCTGGGCAATTTCCCCTCCAGATGCGCGCCAATACGCGACCGCAGCTCGGGAAGATCATCGGGATGGACAAGGTTGAACCATTCTTCGACCACTTCCCCTATTTCGCTACCAGCATACCCGATCATCTCCTTCCAGCGACCGGAAAAATATACCTGATTGGAGGCCAGTTTCCAGTCCCATATCCCGTCGTTTACCCCCTGAACGACCAGCCCATAACGCTCCTCGCTTTCCCTCAGGGCCTCTTCAGTTTTTTTTTGACGGACGAGCGCCCCCACCTCCCGGGCCACCTTGGAAACAACCTCCATGAGCATTCCATCTTCATCTCGTGGTTCGCAGGTAAAGAAATCGAGGACTGCCAGCAACTCGTCGTCGACAAAGACAGGAATGGCCATACAGGCCTTAAAACCCGCATCTCCGGCAAGTCGGGCACGGAAGATGTTGGGTGAAGCGCGTATATCCTTCTCCCACATTGGCTTCTTCGCCGCCCATACCTTGCCGGGCAGTCCGACGCCGGCTCGAAAGGTAAACTTCTCGTTGACGGCCATAAACTCTCTCAGCGCTCCGCCCTCCCTGGACCACGAGGCACGGCATTCCAGGCAGCTCTGGTCGGCGGAAGGCATCCATGCGCTGCCGCATGCCCATCCCGTCGACTCACCTATGCTGCGAAGCACCGTCTCCATGACGGCGGCAATATCCGGAGCGGCACTGATCTCCATCGTGACCGCCAGAAGAAGCCTCAACTCTTCTTCAACATGCCGGCGAGCGGTAATGTCGGTCATAATGCCGTGGACATACATGGAGTGGCCACTGTCGTCACAGACCATCTGCGCATCATCGCTCACCCACACCACGCGGCCGTCCCGGCTGATCAATCGATATTCCTGGCGAAGGGTATCGCAGCCACCGACCATGCCGGCAACAGCCTTCATGACCCTTGGGCGATCATCGGGATGGATACAGTTTTGCCACATCTCTTTTGTGTTGCACCATTGCCTCATGGTATACCCAAGAAGGCTTTCCAGCTGGGGGCTCACGTAGTAAACCCTTCTGGCCTTGTCGGGCGTGGTGATGTAGGTAACAGCGGGAATACGTTCCACCAGGTTGCGGTAATGGGCCTCGGCCTCCTTTACCCGATCGAGGGCAAACCTCTCCTCCCTGGCTTGCTGTGATTTCTCAAGACACTCTTTAATCGATGCGGGAAGGCGGTCGACATTTTTTTTGCGGATGAAATCGCACAGGCCGTTTTTCATCCCTTGAACCACGACGTCCTCTGAGCCAGAGTCGGTAAACATGATGACGGGAACATGCGGGTAACGCTCCCTTACATGAGAGGCGACCGTCAAGCCATCGGCCCAGGGCAACCGGTACTCGGTGATCACGATATCGAAGTCGCCCTTCGCCATCGCCACATCGAACTCTTCACGGTTTCCCGCGACAATTGCCCTGCTCCCTTTGAAAGAGCTCCTGACTGCTCTGAGCTGGACCTCAATATCGCCGGAAGATGCGTCAATCATTAAAAACCTTACCATCTACCACCCTCCAGACAACACCGCCCACTCCATCCCCCATCTGACAGGGCAATCAAAGCAGGCAGGATATGACAGAAAATTCAATGAAATATTATACTTACTCTATATAATAATTAATATACCACTATCGGCCTATTCTCGCAACTATTCTAGGAATTAATATTACTTAAGGTCCGGGTCGGTGGACATAGCCCCGTTCAAACGGCCGTTTTCATTAGGTCAAGGAATGTTTCTGCTACCCGCGGATCAAAATATCCGCCACTCTCCGACCTGATATGCTCACATACCCTCTCTGACGACCACGGCGCATGATAGCGGCGGCTGGAGGCAAGGGCATCCCACACATCAGCAACAGCGAAGATACGT
>JAOUDF010000010.1 GCA_029859385.1 Nitrospirota bacterium | reverse complement strand
CAAGGCCCTTGATTCCACCATCAAGGGAATCACGAAGTCGCTCAAGAAGGGCGACAAGGTTACGCTCGTAGGGTTCGGCACCTTCGCCGTAGCCAAGCGGAAAGCCCGCAAGGGCAGAAACCCCAGGACCGGCAAGGAAATCACCATTGCCGCCGCGAAGGTTCCCAAATTCAGATCAGGCAAGGGTCTCAAGGACGCTATAAAGTAGTCCTATTGCATCCGGTTTGAGCCCGGTAAGGCGACATGTTGCTCGATATCGCCTTACCGGGCAAGTATGTCACCATTGAAGATTTGCCCTCGGCGCCTCTCCCTTCTTATTCATTCTTCCTCCTGATGCAACCTGGGGACATCGTTTCTCAAGTTGACAAATTGACAACGTCCCCAAGCCCGTCCCGGGGCAGATTTTACTAACAGACTAGTAGTTTAGCAGCCCTCCTGTTATTGAACAAGACAGGCTATCATCAGGAGGGTGCCATGAGAGAAGACAGAGACAGACTGGAGTTGTTTCGCAGGATCAAGGCCGAGGTAAGAGGGTCCCCCGAGCGAGGGTCCCCCCGAGCGAGGGTCAATTCTTTAAAAATGACAAGCTGTCAACAATAAAGAATTGACCCCCTCTGCCCTGTCGCACATGCGAGAAAGTTATACATTTATGGGCGCCCCCGTGGTGTTCCCAAGGTGTTCCCTTACGCTGCTTCCTTCTTTACAAATGAACTGACCCAATCATCATAATTTTCGGCCTTAGGCATAAGACCTAGGCAATCGGCTTTAGCGAAATCAGGGCGATTAATAGTTGGGGCACCATCTCCAAAAAGCTCTTTAAATTTTGATGCTAGATTTTCACCATGCCCTGTCAAGTCCTTACATAATAGCTGGCTAAAAAAAATCCCATCATCAGTTAAGTCGTAAATTGCCGTGAGCGCATTTGGATATTCTTCATTAACATGACCACCTTTAGATGGTAGGCCAAAATATAGCGGCACTAAAATCTCTGTAGGAATCGGCGCGCTAGCTTTATATGTGTCGATCAGTTGATTTCGTTTTTCAAGAAATAAATTCAAACTATGCACGGTCTGACTAAGTGTTGTTACCAAGCTAAGTGGACGCCCACCAACTGACATCTTTTCGAACACCTGATTTTGCAAAATGTCCGAAGGAAATTGACTTTGAGAAAGGTGTTGAAAGTCAACCTGGATATTAAAAACAGAGTCTTTGTCTATTTGCCCTGAACGACGTTTCTCATGAAATGCCAGTAAATCCGCTTTTTGTGCGTCATAGTTTTCTTTGAGCTTTTTGATATGCTGTTTTTTCAACGCTAGGAGTGTGTTGCAAATGCCAAAAGCAACCATAATGGCTGCATTTGTATTGCGTATCTCTTTCAGCAATTCATCTCTGGATTTTCCTTTTTCAGCAATCCGTTGGGCCGCATAAGCACCGGCAAAAGCGCCAGCTAATGAACCAGCAATTGCAGTAAAGAAAACTGAATTAAAGAAATCCTTCAGATCCTGATAATGCATTTTTAGGAAAGGAACTAGTTCAATAGCCAAGGCTTTCCTCTTTATCAAATAGCTGAGACTATCTACCGAATAGAGTTGCTATGTAATTGCCGTATTGGCTTATCCAATGAACCAATCAGAACGCAGAAGGCCGGGGTTGCCCCCGGCCTCTGCTTTTGCTACCTCTCTCTTTCTCCCTTTACGAACACCTGCTAAACCCGCAGGAGCTACAGACGAAGCACCCTTCAAGGTAGGCCAGCATGCCGCCGCAGTCGGGGCAGCTTCCGGCGGCCTCTATGTTGTGATGCTCCTGCATCCCGCCGGACTTGGTGATCTTGTCGTCGGGGTGCACATAGTGGTCGAGAACCTTGGCGATGGCGTCGGGACAGCTGAGCACCATGCCGCCCTTCTGCCAGATGGGCGCCGGGCAGCGGATGCCGCTGAGCTGCTTCATGACGGTCTCCATGTTGACGCCGGAGCGAAGGGCCAGCGACGCGAGGCGGCAGATGGCTTCGGTCTGCGATGCGGCGCAACCGCCGGACTTGCCCATCTGCGAGAATACTTCGCAGATGCCCTGCTCGTCCTGGTTGACGGTAACATAGAGGTTGCCGCAGCCGGTGGGCATTTTGTGGGTATGGCCCACGGTGACCTCGGGGCGGGCCCGGGGCTCGATGTAGCGAGGGAGCGGCTCGGCGGGAGCCTGCACGGTCTCGGCGGCAGGAGAGGCCTCCTTGGTCTTGGCGGTGGCGCCGGTGGAGAGCACCTGCTCGTCGCGGCTGCCGTCACGGTAGATGGTGACACCCTTGCAGCCCAGCTTGTAGGCCTGCATGTAGACCCGCTCGACATCCTCGATGGTGGCGTCGTGAGAGAAGTTCACGGTCTTGGACACAGCGTTGTCGGTGTGCCGCTGGAAGGCGGCCTGGATGCGGGTGTGCCACTCGGGGCTTACGTCGTGGGCGGTGACGAATACCCGGCGGATGTGCGCGGGGATATCGTCGATGTCCTGGATGGTGCCGTGCTCGGCGACGCGCCTCATGAGGTCTTCGCTGTAGAACCCTTCCTTCTTGGCGACCCGCTCGAAGATGGGGTTAACCTCGGTGAGGAGGGTGTTGTCCATGACGTTGCGGACGTAGGCCAGGGCGAAGAGGGGCTCGACGCCGCTGGACGAACCGGCGATGATGCTGATGGTGCCGGTGGGGGCGATGGTGGTGGTGGTGGCGTTTCTCACCTTCGGCCTGCCGGGGGCGTCGTAGATGCTGTCCTTGAAGTTGGGGAAGGTGCCGCGCTTCTCGGCGATGGCGGCGGAGGCCTTCTTGGACTCGTCGTTGAGGAACTGCATGACGGTCTCGGCCATGGCCACGGCCTCTTCGGAGTTGTAGGGAATGCCGAGCTCGATGAGGAGGTCGGCGAAGCCCATGACGCCGAGGCCGATCTTGCGGTTGCCCTGGGTCATCTCCTTGATTTTGGGGAGCGGGAACTTGTTGATGTCGATGATGTTGTCGAGGAAGTGCACGGCCTTGTGGGTGGTCTCGCGCAGCTTGTCCCAGTCGACGACCTTCTTGCCGCTGACCTCGGTGAGCATGGTGGTGAGGTTGATGGAGCCGAGGTTGCAGCTCTCGTAGGGGAGCAGCGGCTGCTCACCGCAGGGGTTGGTGCTCTCGATCTGCCCCAGCTTGGGGGTGGGGTTGTCGCGGTTCATGCGGTCGATGAAGATGATGCCGGGTTCGCCGTTTCTCCACGCACCCTCGACGATCTTCTCATAGACCTCGCGGGCGTTGAGCCGGTTGCAAACGGCGCCGCTGCGGGGGTTGACGAGGTTGTACTCCTTCCCCTCCTCCACGGCCTTCATGAACTCCTCGGTAAGGCCGACGGAGATGTTGAAGTTGTTGAGCTCGGTCTGCTCCTGCTTGCAGGAAATGAACTTCATGATATCGGGGTGGTCGATGCGCAGGATGCCCATGTTGGCGCCCCGGCGGGTGCCGCCCTGCTTGATGACCTCCGTGGAGGAGTTGAAGACCTTCATAAAGGAGATGGGGCCGGAGGCGGAGCCGCCCGTCGAGCCGACGGTATCGCCCTCGGGCCTCAGCCGCGAGAAGGAGAAGCCGGTGCCGCCGCCCGACTGGTGGATGAGGGCGGTGTTCTTGACCGATTCGAAGATATCTTCCATGGCATCGCCGATGGGGAGCACGAAACAGGCGGAGAGCTGACCGAGCTGGCGACCGGCGTTCATGAGGGTAGGTGAGTTGGGCATGAACTCGAGGTTCACCATCATGCTGTAGAATTCGTCCTCCACCGCCTTGACATCAGCGGCCACATCGTAAAGCTTGTCGGCGGAGGCGATGGTCTTGGCCACGCGGTGGAACATGTCCTCGGCCTTCTCGGCGGGCTTGCCGGTGGGGTCCTTCTTGAGGTAGCGCTTCTCAAGCACCTTCATGGCGTTGGGGGCAAGCTTGAGCTGGGGGACGGCCTTCTTCTTGAGTACGGAGGTCGGTTCGGTTGTCAGTTTTTCCACGAGTTTGCTCCTCAGTTCATCTACTTCCTGTTTTGGGTATTCGCTGTCAGCCGGCTTGATGGGCCGGTCGGTCTTTTTGAGGCTTATGGTTTCGGCCAGGTTTGAGGTGAGGGCTGGGGTTTCCGGCTTGGCAGTGTGGATGCCCGCTTTTTCTTCGACTTTCGGGGAACTGACTGACTGCTCGCTGCTCTCTGTCTCTACGTGATCGAATAATCCCATTCGCCCCGCCCTCCCTAGAATAAAGAGAAATGTTATAAATACCGCCTGCCGCCGAAGGGCAGGCTTTAGCCCGAATATTTCATAAAATTACACGCGCCCTCACTTGTTCTTTGTTTCCACAGGCGATTCCGCTCAGTCGGCCGTAATCACCGATACGCCGCTCCTTCACGAAATCGCTTGTAAAAACAAATCCCGGCGCGATAATCACGTGATTTTATGGAATATGCGGGCCAGTTATTCACTGTCTGTCAACCTCATATCCACAGGTTGCGCACAACCTTGTGCACATTTTCCACACATTTACACTCTATTTGGTAGCGGCGAAGATGATAGTGCACTACATCTTGTGTGTCAAGGGGTGGGGAGCCAGTGTGGATTTTGAGGTAATACGGCGAAAAATAAACAATAATTCCGATTAGCGCCGGAAATGGCTAAAAATTAATCGTCAGAAAAGTTGTCCCGTTTGGGAACATGATGAGACTAATGTCTCAGCCTGATTCTCCACTGCAAGCCGCATCCGGCCTGCGCTTGAGCCAAAAAATATGAAACAGGTCAGGCCAGGGCAAGGTCGCCTTTCGGAATCTGCAGACACGGGTGACCTGTATACAGGCGGCATATCGATTGGCGCCCCCGGGTTGCATCCGACACCACTCTCCCTTATTATAGAAGGAGTTTTATGAATCAGGCCCCACCGGCCCACCCGTAAAGGAGCTCATCACGCGCAGTTCAGTCATCTATACAGTCACAGGCGTCATATCCCTTGCCCTGGGAGCCGCCCTCGCCTATACGATCACTACATTCCAGGACCTGCCCCAGGTCAGCTATCTCGAGGAATACCGGCCCAATACGTCTTCCAAGGTCTTTTCCAGGGACGGTGAGATCATAGGGGAGTTCTTCATCGAGAAGCGGACCCCGATCCAGCTGCGGGATATGCCCAAGCATCTGAAGCAGGCCTTTATCGCGGTGGAGGACAGCCGCTTCTACACCCACACGGGAGTCGATTTCGAGGGGATCATGCGGGCGCTCTGGGTCGACATCCGGGCCCGCGAGATCGTGGAGGGGGCCAGCACCATAACCCAGCAGCTCGCCAAGCAGCTCTTCCTCAATACGGAGAAGACCTTTACCAGAAAGATAAAGGAGGTTCTTCTTGCCATACAGATAGAGAAGCGCTACAGCAAGGATGAGATACTGGCCCTTTACCTCAACCAGATATACCTGGGGAGCGGCGCTTACGGCGTGGAGGCGGCAGCCGATATCTATTTCGGGAAACATGCCGCTGACCTTACCCTTGGTGAGGCCGCCATGCTGGCGGGTTTACCCAAGGCTCCGTCAGCCTACTCTCCTTATAAGAGCCTGAAGTCAGCGACGGCCCGCCGGAACCATGTCCTCAAAAGGATGGCCGACGAGGGGGACATCAACCCGGCACAACTGATACAGGAGACGAACAAGCCGGTAATGGTGGTCAGCCGGACCAGGGAAAGCGCGGCACCCTATTTCGTGGAATATATCCGCCAGCAGGTGGAGGAAAAATACGGGACAAAGACCGTGCAGACAGGGGGACTGCGGATATATACCTCCCTGGACATGAGGTATCAGCGGGCTGCCGCGGAGGCCGTAGAAAAGGGACTCAGGACGGTCGAGGCCCGCCATAAGGGGCGCAAGAATTACCCTCCCCTGCAGGGGGCGCTGCTGGCGGTCGACCCGAAGACCGGGCAGATACGGGCCATGGTGGGAGGCCGGGACTTCGGCGAAAGCCAGTTCAACCGCGCAACCCAGGCCCTCAGACAGCCGGGATCGGTCTTCAAGCCGGTCGTGTATGCAGTTGCCATGGAGAACGGCTTTACCCCTGCCACCATTGTGGACGACAGCCCGGTCACCTATGAAGCGGCTCCGGGCCAGATGTGGTCGCCGTCAAACTTCACCAACCGCTTCGAGGGTAAGATAACCATCCGCCGGGCCATTGAAGAATCGATCAACGTGGTCTCCGTCCGCCTCCTTGAACAGCTCGGCCCCAAGACCGTCATCGAGCGGGCGACGGCCATGGGCATCAGGAACACCCTTCAGCCCTATCTGTCGCTGGCCCTGGGTGCATCGGACGTCACCCTCACCGAACTGGTCACCGTTTTTTCGGTATTCGCCAACCAGGGGATCATGGTGGCGCCCTCGGCCATCGTGCGGGTCGAGAACGACCGGGGAGTGGTCGTCGACGAGATGGTCCCCTATCCGCAGGAAGTGATGAAGGCCGAAGTGACCGGGGTGGTCAACTCGATGCTCCAGGGCGTGGTGCAAAACGGCACCGCCAAGAAGGCAAAAAAACTGGAGAGGCCTCTGGCGGGCAAGACTGGCACCACCAGCGACTATAACGACGCCTGGTTCATGGGCTACACCCCCTCCCTCGTGGCAGGCGTCTGGGTAGGCTTCGACGACCACCGGCGCATAGGAAACAAGGAAACGGGGGGAGCCGCCGCCCTCCCCATCTGGATCGATTTCATGAAGGTCGCCCTCGAGGGCACACCGGCGGAAGAGTTCCCGATCCCCGACAATACCGTGGTGGTTGATATCGACCGCGATACCGGCCTGCTCGCCACCCGCGGTTGCACCAGCGTGGTCCGGCAGGTATTCATCGCCGGAACCGAGCCTGTTCGCCATTGCGCCGACACCCCCTCCCTTCACCGGATGCTGGCCCCCGGTCATGACGATGACCACGGCTCCGGATTCTGATCCCTCGTGTTTATGTCACCAAGTGGAACACATTTTCATTTGGGCAAAGGCTAAAAAGGAACAAGCTGTTGACATAAATTGTCATGCACGCATGGCAAACTCTTGCAATATCAATGCGTTATATTGTGGCGCGACAATTGCTATCTGATTAAGGATTTTTTTCCAGATAACGAGAGCAGATGCCGGAACAATCGAAACATTATACAGACAAGGCGATAGACCTTCAGGGGTGGAGCAAGATGCAGGGGCTCCTTGCCGGAATAACCGGCTCCACTCTCACGATTTATGAAGAAACTGGCCAAGGATACGCATCGATATCGGACAGACCGCGCTGTGCCGAGCACGGACACCCGTGCGTCTCGTCCTCTCCCCTGGTGCCGGCGAGCAATGAAAGCCCTTTCTGCACGGCCCTGCGGGAACGTCCGAAAGGCCACACCCTCTGTGACAACTATTGCAACAGGAGCATGAAACGGGCACTGGAGCTGGGCACCACCCTGACTTTCCAGTGCTACGCCGGCCTGATCAACTTTGCCATCCCCGTCACCCTCGACGCCTCGCACCACGTTGTGCTCCTCGGCGGGCGGATATTCGACACCCCCCTCACCGACGAATTCATCGCCGAACTTGCCTCCCACGTGGACATGACACCCGAGGAACTGAAAACCCTGACGGACATGACGCCGGTGAAGCCGGTCAATCTGTTCCAAAAAGATGTAGAGTCACTGGAAGGGCTCGCCCAATATGTCCTCCAGAGCGGCTTCGAAAGAAATGTAATACAAAACAATGCCTCCAGGCTCAGGGCATTACTGAATGTCGGCATGGACCTGTCGGTAAGAAGTTCAAGGGAAGAGGTACTGAAGCTTTTCCTGAGCTCACTGGAATTCCTTTACGGCGTGCAGGACGCCTCGGTCATGCTCTTTGACGCCGGCTCCCGTTATTACAAGACAGCCGCATCGGTGGGACCGCTCGGGGAGGCGGCCGAAGCCTACCACTGCGCCGCCGATGAAGGCCTGGCAGCCAAGGTACTGGAGTATCGCTCACCGACCTATATCAACAACACCTTCGACCTGCTGAAGGCCGGGCTGCCCGAAGAGATTTACTCCTGCTTCACCTTCCCGATTCAGGAGGGGGAAAAGGTAGCGGGGATAATCAATATCTTCAATGTGGAACTGGCGCAGGATGACCTGCCGATACTGACCGCCTTCTGCCGCTACCTTCAGACCGCCATAACCAACGCCTCCCTGCGAGATTCGATCCGCGTCCAGATGGATACGCTGTTTGCGGTTACGGAGGCCTGCTCCGCCCTCTGCGGCGACGCGCCGACGGAGCAGCTGTTCAACACCATTCTGGACAAGGCGGCCTCGCTGATGAAGGCCGAACAGGGCTCTCTGATGCTCTTTAATGAGGAGGCCAAGGGGCTCGTTATCAAGGCTACCAAGGGGTTCAACGAAAAACTGGTGGAGCATTTCAGGATCCAGCCGGGGGAAGGAATCGCCGGAAAGGTACTGGAATCGGGCAAACCGCTTATCGTCTCGGACATCGCTACCGACCCGCGGCTTTCGGGCCGCAAGCGCCAGCGCTACAAGACCGGCTCGTTCATGAGCATGCCGCTGTCATGGAAGAAATCGCCGATGGGCGTGCTCAACCTTGCGGACAAGGCAGACGGCTCAAGCTTCTGTGAAGAGGACCTCAGCCTCATGAACCTGGTAGCGGCCCAGGCCGCCATGGCCATCGACAGGGCCAGGCTTCAGGAAAAGACGGAGGAGCTGCGAAAGCTGGCGGTAACCGACCCGCTTACCGGCCTGTTCTCCCGCCGTTATCTCGAAGAAGTGCTGTACGAGGAGGTGGAACGTACCCTCAGATATAGCCGTCCGTTGTCGCTCATCATGATCGACCTCGACAATTTTAAACCGTACAACGACAGCTATGGCCACCAGGCGGGCGACGAACTGCTGAAGGAAGTGGGACGGGTACTCCACGGGGCAGTCCGCTCCATTGACGCCGCGGTCAGGTACGGCGGCGATGAGTTTGCGGTCATCCTCCCTGAAACCGGCGCAGAGGGAGCGCTGAATATCGCACACCGCATCATGAAGGATATGAACTCCTCAATTATCTGGAAACAGAAGAAAAACAAGGTCGTCGAGAAAGAATATGCCTTCGAGGCCGGCCAGAAGTCTTCCGGTGAGATTGTTGAGATACACCTTTCGCTCAGCATGGGAATCGCCGCGGTGCCCGGCGACGCCCGGTCGGTGAAAGAGCTGATAACCAAGGCCGACAAGGCCCTCTATGCCGCCAAGGCCCGGGGCAAGAACAGAGTGGAGTTCTACTCCAGCTTTGTCCTCCCCCCTCCGGGCAACAGCTAGTCGAAGAGGCCCTGCGCGAACTCGGCGGGGTCGAAATCCAGCAGATCTTCCACTTTTTCCCCCACACCTACCAGCTTGATGGGCAGCTTGAGGTCGTTGGCTATGGCCACCACGATGCCCCCCTTTGCCGAACCGTCCAGCTTGGTAAGCACAATACCGGTCAGGCCTGCCACCTCGTGAAAGGTTTTGGCCTGGGCGAGGCCGTTCTGGCCGGTGACCGCATCCAGCACCAGCAACGTCTCGTGGGGGCACCCCTCAAGTTCGCGACCGGCAACCCTGCGGATCTTCCGCAGTTCCTCCATGAGGTGCTCCTTGTTATGGAGCCTCCCCGCCGTATCGATGAGGAGTATGTCCACACCCCTCGCCTTGGCGGCAGTAATGGCGTCGAAGACCACCGCCGAAGGGTCGGCGCCGTGCTGATGGCGGATCACCTGCACTCCCGCTCTCTCTCCCCAGGTCTCAAGCTGCTCGATGGCGGCAGCCCGGAAGGTGTCGCCCGCGGCAAGAAGTACGTTCTTTCCGGAATCCTTATAGCGCTTCGCAAGCTTGCCTATGGTAGTGGTCTTCCCTACGCCGTTCACGCCGAGGAAGAGGTAGACCGTCGGTGCCGTCGGCGCAATGGTGAGCCGATGTTCGCCCGGCCTCAGGAGCGCACTGATCTCCTCCCGGAGTATCTTCTTCACCACCTCGGCATCCTGAACGTTCTCTCGTTTGCAGCGGTACCGCAACTTTTCCATGAGCAGCATGGTGGTCGACATGCCGAAGTCGGCGCCGATGAGGAGCTCCTCCAGCTCCTCCATAAGCTCTTCGTCGACCTTCCGCCCGATGGCAAGCACCGCTCCCAGCTTATCCGCCAGGAAATTCCTCGATTTGGTCAAGCCCTCTCTGATCTTGCTGAACATGAATTGTCTCTCCAACGGTTTAACGATGGGGCCACTATAAAGAAAACGGCCGGGGCTGTCAAAAAATGCACTTCTTCCTCAAGCATCCCTGAAGAAAAGATGATATACTGCCGATAACATGGCGTCACCTTAATTCAAAACCACTATTCAAGGAGCTGCAATGACCGTTACCGAACTGAAAACTATAGCTGCCAACCTCGGGATCAAGGCAGGCAAGCTGAAAAAGACAGAACTCATCCATGAAATCCAGAAGACCGAAGGGAACTTCCCCTGCTTCGGCACCGCGACATCGGGCGTCTGCGACCAGTACGACTGCCTTTTCAGGTCGGACTGCCTGGGTAACAGCTGACAACCTCCCCTCGTCTTCCCGAGGATAACCTCCCCGTAAATTTCCGAACAGAATTTCCTGAAGGTCCAACCGGCATTGCCGGTTGGACCTTTTCTACAGGATATGCTGCGCCCCGGTGTAGCATATCCTGCAATTTCCACCCTCGCCATTTTTACCTATCTTTATATCCAATTGAATTTACAGACCTTTAAAAACAAGTCGCATCCGGCACACCCCCTGCATATTCCCTAATAAGAAATAACCTCGCCATGCAGGAGGAGGCTCAGATGCGCAAAGGCTTATTCATTATCACACTACTGATGACGGCGCTGATCATGGCCGGTACGGCCAACGCCCAGCAGGAAAAGAAGATTCTTTACTACAAGTGCCCCATGGGCCAGCCCGACTTTTCCAAAACACCGGGCAAGGCCAAGTGCGGCATGGACTATGTCCCCGTTTACGAAGATAAGGCTGCCGAGAGCACGAAAGCCCGGGGAAAGGCCGGTTCCGACCTGATGATGAAGGGGGAGAAGGAAGAGGTCGCGGCCGAGGCCTTCAATATAAAGCTCCGCATCCTGACCATGGACGAGCTGATGAAACTCCCTGCTGAGGAGCTCGAAGGGATGAAGATGGACCATTCGAAGAGTCATCACATCGGGATTGAGGTCTACGACAGCGAGACGGAGAAACAGGTCTCCGATGCGGAAGTGCAGCTCACCGTCTTCGATCCCTCGAAGAAGAAGATCAACATCGGCACCAATCCTATGGCCCGGCACTACTGCGAGGATATCGACCTCGTGAAGAAGGGGCTCTACCAGTTCGAGATACTGGTCAAAAAGGGAAAGATGCGGGATACGGCCTGGTTCGAATATCTTGCGGAGTGAGACATGAGACGACTTGCCTGCACCACGGCACTTATTCTGATTAGCACAGCGGCGGCCATGGCCGAGGAGCCGGCCACCGCCCCGACAACCACTATGTCCCACGCGTCCCATCTGTCCCATGAATCCGGCGGCCATGGCGACCTGCTGGACAAATACATCCTGGAAGCCCTGGACAAGAACCCCGAACTCAAGGCAATCGAGCAACAGGTAGAGGCCCTGAGGCAGCGACCTGCCTACGAGCATGCCCTGGACGACCCAATGCTACGGTTCAGCGTCGAGAACCTCCCCTGGAGCGGCCCCTCTTTTACCGACGAAGCGATGACCATGAAGTCGATCGGCCTCTCCCAGCGCTTCCCGTCGGCAGAAAAGCGCGAGCTTAAGCGCGATATGGCGATACGCGATGTCGAAGTGGCTGAGCGAATGCTGGACGACCGGAAGAACGCCATCGTCCGTGACGTAAAACGCGCCTATCTCGACCTGGCCTTCATAAACCAGAATATCGACATAATCACTCACCATCAGGACCTGATCCGGCAGATCATCCGTATCGCCGAGACCCGCTACAGCGTCGGCGTCGCCCCGCAGCAGGATGCTCTCAAGGCGCAGGTGGGGCTCTCCGAGTTCATCGACGACGAGATCATGCTGCGGCAAAAACGGGAGACGGCGCTGGCGCGGCTCAACTTCCTCGCCTTCCGCACGACGGAGGAGGCAAGAGACGGTGATGAACCCCGGGAGATCACCAAGACCCCCTTCAGCCTCTCCCTGGAAGAGCTGAGGCCCATGGCCATCGAGAGCAGGCCATCCCTTAAAGCGGCATCGAAGATGGTGGAGCGGGCCGAAACAGCGCTCAAACTGGCGAAGAAAGACTACTACCCCGACTTTGAAGTTGGGGTGAGCTACGGCCAGCGGGAGACGATGGACGACCTGGTTTCGGCCATGGTGACGGTCAATCTCCCTGTCTGGAAAAAAGACAAGCTCGACCCGAAGGCTGCTGAGGCAGCCGCCCGGATAGGCGTGGCCAGACACGAGTATGCTGCCATGAAGAACGAGGTCTTCTTCATGCTGCGCGACCTCATGGCGGAAGTCCGCCGGGCCGAGCGGCAGATGCAGCTCTTCGAAACCGGCATCCTGCCCCAGGCGCGGCAGTCGCTGAAGTCGGCCATGGCCGGCTATCAGGTGGGGAAGGTCGATTTCTTCTTTCTGCAGGACACCCAGCTCAACCTCTTTGACTTCGAACTGAAGTACACAAAGGCCCTCACCGACTACGAACAGAAACTGGCTGAACTGGAGTTTGTGGTCGGGAAACGGCTGTTTTAAGGAGAACCCATGGACGAACAGGAAAGACCTTCTTACGGACAGAATGAGGTTATCAACAAAGTTGTCGACGACAAGCCACCGGCATGGGCGGTCTTTCTCTTCGGCGGCCTTATCTTCGTAGCGGTCGGCGCAGGCTTGCTCTGGCTGTTCAGAGACCATGTCGTAATGCTGCTGGGAAAGCCGGTGCCGATGCAGGCGGCCACGCCAATGGCACAGGGGAAGACCGGAGCGAAGGTCCTCTTCTACCGCCACCCGATGAACCCCTCGGTGACCTCGCCGGTACCGGCCAAAGACAACATGGGGATGGACTATATCCCGGTCTATGAAGGACAGCAGGAAACTGAACCGGGGATGGTGAAGATCAGCCCCGAGAAGATACAGAAGATCGGCGTGAAGAGCGAAGCAGCCGTGCAACGGTCAATCCGGCGTTCCATCCGCACCACCGGTTATGTGGACTACGACGAGACACGGATATACACCGTCAACACCAAGTACGACGGCTGGATCGAAAAACTCTACGTCAATGCCACGGGACAGGAGGTCTCCAAGGGCCAGCCGCTGCTGGATATCTACGCTCCTGATCTCGTCGCGGCGCAGGAGGAGTACTTCATTGCCCGGGAGCTGAAGGAACAGACCAAGGACAGTCCGTTCAAGGATATCACCGGCGGGTCGTCATCACTGGAGGAGGCCACGGCCCGGCGGCTCAAGTTCTGGGATATCACCGAAGGGCAGCTCAAGGAGCTGGGCAAGCGGGGCGAGATCGCCAAGACCATGACGGTCTATTCGCCGGTCCACGGGATCGTGGTGGAGAAGTCGGCGCTTCAGGGGAAGAAGACCATGTCGGGCGAGCCGCTGTTCAAGGTGGCCGACATCTCCACCGTATGGCTCCACGCCGACCTCTATGAAGCCGACCTCGCCGCCGTGCGGATGGGGACCGGGGCGAAGATCACCTTCAACGCCTTTCCCGGCCGCGTATTTTACGGAAAGGTGGTCTACCTCTACCCCTACCTGCAGAACGAGACCCGTACGGCCAGGGCCCGCATCGAGCTGGCCAACCCCGACCTGAAGTTTCGCCCGTCGATGTACGCCAATGTCCAGTTCGACGTGGCGGAGGGCTCGGGCGTGGCGGTGCCCGAAGATGCACTGATCGACACCGGCGAGCGACAGGTGGTGATCATCGACCGGGGCGAGGGACGGTTCGAGCCTCGGAATGTGGTAACAGGGCCCCGCGGCGACGGCTTTGTACTGATTGTGGCCGGGGTGAAGGCAGGAGAAAAAGTGGTGACCTCGGCCAATTTCCTGATCGACTCGGAAAGCAGCTTCAGGGCGGCTTTAAAATAATCTCTGACTGACCTGTCGGATCGGACAAATCGGTCGGATCAAGTAGGCAAAACCATGCTGAAAAGAATCATCGAACTCTCCATCGCCAACCGCTTCCTCGTCATCCTGCTGACCGCCCTCGGCCTGGCATGGGGCATCTATGCCGTCTCTCGCATCCCCCTCGACGCCATTCCCGACCTCTCCGACGTCCAGGTGATCATCCAGACCGAGTACCCCGGCCAGGCCCCGCAGGTGGTGGAGGACCAGGTCACCTACCCCCTCACCACGGCCATGCTGGCGGTACCAAAGGCCAGGGTGGTGAGGGGCTTCTCTTTCTTCGGCGTTTCCTTCGTCTACATCATTTTTGAGGACGGTACCGACATCTACTGGGCCCGGAGCCGGGTGCTGGAGTACCTCAACTTCGCCTCGGGCAAACTGCCGCGGGGCGTTGCCCCCAGCCTCGGCCCCGACGCCACGGGGGTCGGCTGGGTCTTCCAGTATGTCCTCGAAGGCAAGGGCTACAGCCTCGCCGAGCTGCGGAGCATTCAGGACTGGTATGTCCGCTACCAGCTTACCTCGGTCCCCGGCGTGTCGGAGGTGGCCTCCATCGGCGGCTTCGTAAAGCAGTACCAGGTCAACATCGACCCCAACCGGCTGCGGGCCTACGACATATCGCTCCGTGACGTCACCGAGAGCCTAAGGATGAGCAACGTCGATACCGGCGGCCGGGTGGTGGAGATGAGCGAGCGGGAGTACATGGTACGGGGGCTGGGGTATATCAAAAACATCCCCGACATAGAAAACACGGTGGTCAAGGCCGACCGGTCAGGGACTCCGGTCCGGATACGGGATATCGCCCGGGTGGAGCTGGGACCGGAGGAACGGCGGGGCATCGCGGAAAAGGACGGCGAGGGCGAGGCGGTCGGCGGCATCGTGGTGATGCGGTTCGGCGAAAATGCCCTCAATGTCATCGAGGAGGTAAAGAAGAAGGTCGAAGAGCTGAAGCCAGGGCTGCCGCCGGGGGTGCGGCTGGTGCCGGTCTATGATCGCAGTGCCCTGATTCATCGCGCCATCGCCACTCTCAAGGAAAAGCTGGTGGAGGAGTCGATTGTGGTGGCGCTGGTCTGCGTCATATTTCTTCTCCATTTCCGGAGCGCGGCGGTAGCCATCGTCATGCTGCTGGTGGCCATTCCCGTTTCCTTCATCCCCATGTACTACCTGGGGATCAACGCCAACATCATGTCGCTGGGCGGCATCGCCATCGCCATCGGCGCCATGATCGACGGCGCCATCGTCATGATCGAGAACGCCCACAAGCATATCGAACGCGGCGGTGAGGCAAACCGGAGAGAGGCGGTCATCGCCGCGGCAAAGGAGGTGGGGCCTCCCCTCTTCTTTTCGCTTCTGATTATTACCGTGTCGTTCCTGCCGGTCTTTGCGCTGGAAGATCAATCGGGCAGGCTCTTCAAGCCGCTGGCCTATACCAAGACCTTCGCCATGGCGGCATCGGCGATCCTTTCCATCACCCTGGTGCCGGTGCTCATGGCCCTCTTCATCCGGGGGCGGATCCTCGCCGAACGGAAGAACCCGGTCACGAGAATCCTCATATGGGTCTACGGCCCCGTCATTCGGCTGGTGCTGCGGTTCAAGTGGGCCACCATCACCGTCGCGCTGGCAGCCCTGGCCGTCACTGTCATCCCGCTGACGCGGACAGGTTCCGAGTTCATGCCCACCCTCAACGAGGGAACCCTCCTCTTCATGCCGGTGACCCTGCCGGGGGTCTCGGTGACGAAGACCGCGGAGATACTCCAGACTCAGGACCGGATCATCAAATCATTCCCCGAGGTGGAGAGCGTCTTCGGCAAGGCGGGAAGGGCCGCCACTGCCACCGACCCGGCCCCCATGGAGATGTACGAAACCGTCATCAACCTGAAGCCAAAAGACCAGTGGCGGTCCGGCATGACCCGGGAGCGGCTGATTGAGGAGATGAACCGGGCGCTGGAGATGCCCGGGGTTACCAACTCGTGGACCATGCCGATCAAGGCGCGGCTCGACATGCTCTCCACCGGCTTCCGCACGCCGGTGGGCCTGAAGGTCTTCGGCAAGGACCTCTCCACGCTGGAACAGCTGGCCACCGAGATCGAACAGGCGGTGAAGACCGTTCCCGGCACAGCCAGCGCCTTTGCCGACCGGGTGACCGGCGGGCTTTACCTCGACATAAGGATAAAGAGGGATGAGGCAGCCCGCTACGGCCTGCGGGTGGAGGATATCCAGTCGATCATCCAATCCGCGGTCGGCGGTGAGAACGTCACCACCACCGTCGAAGGGCTCGAGCGTTACCCGGTCAACGTCCGGTACAAAAGGGAACTCAGGGACAGCGTCGCCGACATGGGGCGGGTGCTGGTGCCAACCCGGGCGGGCCAGCATATCCCCCTCTCCCAGCTGGCCGATATCAGGCTGAACAAGGGGGCGGCCGGGATAAAGACGGAGAACGGCCTGCTCAACAGCTGGGTGTCGGTGGATGTGCGGGGACGGGACATAGGCGGCTATGTGGCCGATGCAAAAAAGGCCGTCATGGAAAAGGTAAAGTTCCCTCCCGGCTATTACGTAACATGGAGCGGGGATTACGAGCATATGGAGCGGACAAATGCACGGATGAAGGTCATCGTGCCGGTAACGCTGCTCATCATCTTCCTGCTCCTCTACCTCAATTTCCGCACCATCGGCGAGAGCCTCATTGTCCTGCTCTCCCTCCCCTTCTCGCTCGTCGGGGGGATATGGCTCATCTACCTGCTGGGGTATAACCTGAGCGTCGCCGTGGGTGTCGGCTTCATCGCCCTGGCCGGGGTTGCGGCGGAGACGGGTGTGGTGATGCTCATCTACCTCAACAGCGCCTATGACGAGCGCGTCCGGCAGGGAAGGATGAACGGCCTGGCCGACCTTTATGCGGCGATCATGGAGGGCGCGGTGGAGCGGGTGCGGCCCAAGATGATGACGGTCACGGCCATCATGGCGGGGCTTTTGCCCATTATGTGGGGCAGCGGCACCGGCTCGGAGGTGATGAAACGGATCGCCGCGCCCATGGTGGGCGGCATGGTCACCTCGACCATCCTCACGCTCATCGTTATCCCCGCAATCTACTCCCTGTGGAAAGGGCGAAAGGTATCCCGGAAATAATTCCGCGGCACGTAAGGAACCCGGGAACCCGACACCGTCATATCCCTCTCTTGCCAGATTTCCCTTGATTTTTTCGCTGCCTCTGTGGTACAAAGTGCCCCTTTACTGCTCCTTGCTCCCAGCACAAGGCCGGGGGCTTTATTATCCATAAGGAGGTGATTCAATGAGCAGCACGTACGAGACGATTTTCATCGTCAACCCCAATATCTCCGACGACGACGTCAACAAGACGACGGAGAAGATGCAGGAGATAGTCACCCGCGAAGGCGGAGAGATTATCAAAACGGAGAACTGGGGCAAGAAGAAGCTGGCCTACGAAGTAAAGAAGCAGAAGAAAGGCACCTACGCCTACTTCCTTTACGAAGCGGGTCCCAACCTCGTGGCAGAGTTTGAGAGAAATCTCAGGCTTTCCGACGCCGTCCTCAAATTCATGACCGTAAGACTCGAAAAAGACTGGCACAAGGCCCAGCTCAGGCCGGCCGTTCCGGCCGAAGCTGAAGCTGTCGCCGAGGAGGCTTAGGCCGTGGCAAGCTTTAACAAGGTCATTCTGCTGGGAAACCTGACAAGAGACCCTGAAGTACGCTTTACCCCCACGGGAACGGCGGTGGCAAGTTTCGCCATCGCGGTGAACCGCCGCTACAAGCAGGGGGACGAGTTCAGGGATGAGGTCAGCTATATCGACATCGTGGTCTTCGGCAAGCAGGCCGAGAACTGCGGCCAGTATGTCGGCAAGGGCGACTCGGTGCTTGTTGACGGACGCCTCCAGCAGCGCCGCTGGGAGACCGATGACGGTCAGAAGCGGAGCAAGGTAGAGGTTGTCGCCGACAACGTGACCTTCATGCCCAAGCGACAGGGTCAGGGTGGCGGATCCGCCGAAGGCGGTTATGATGCGCCCCCTGTTGATGACGATATCCCGTTTTAATGCCAATAGGAGAAGGTAGATGCAGGACAAAAACGATAAAACCAGAAAGAGATATGTCCGCAAGAAGGTGTGCAAGTTCTGCGCGGACAAGATCCAGTTCATCGACTACAAGGATCTGAAGACCGTCCGTTCGTTCGTGACGGAGCGCGGCAAGATCATCCCCCGCCGGATTTCCGGAAACTGCGCCATGCACCAGAGGGACATCACCACCGCGGTGAAGAGGGCCCGCAACATCGCCCTGCTGCCGTTCGCTTCCGAAAGATAGACACGGCTTCAACGAGCTTTCCGGAGGGCTATGGGGTAACTACCTGTAGCCCTCTTTAATTTTCTACGATTTCGCAGTACATGCTTTTCCGTCATTCCGGCGGACGCCGGAATCCAATTGTTTTAATCGCTGGACACCGGTTTTCACCGGTGTGACGACCTATTACAAAATCATAGAGGAATTACCTTGGCAACAAACAGGCCCATAGAGATTCTGGCGGCTGCGCTTCTCAGCTACATCCTCTTCGCCTCCTTCAGCATCGTACCCGTCGTAGGGGTGCTTCTGGCGGTTCTTGCGCCCATCCCCCTTATCATCTCCTACAACAAGGCGGGCAAGGTGCCGTGCCTGCTGGCCTTCATCCTGGCCGCCGTCATCCTGCTGCTGACCACCGATATCCAGACCGTCGTCTTCTTCGCCGTCATCGTCGGCCTGATGGCCGCCATTATCGGCGAAGGGCTGCACCGGGAGATTTCAATGGCCGGGGTCGTGGTATGGAGTACGCTGGCGGTACTGGTGCTGCTGGCCGCCGTCGCCGGCGGTGCTGCAATGACGCAGGGGATCAACCCCATGGCCTTCCTCCACCAGTACGTCACCGCCAACCTGGAGGAGACGGTCAAGGTCTACCGCGAACTCAAGATGAATGCCGACGACATCGACATGCTCGCCGCCAACATCCCCATGATCGCCGAAACCTTTGTGCGCCTCTTCCCCTCCTTCGCCATGGTCTCCATCGGGGGTGCAGCCTTTATCTCCTATGTCATCGCGGCGATGGTGCTTTCACGGATCGGGGTCATACACCGGCCTACGAAACCCTTCCCCCTCTGGATAGTTCCCGACCATATCATCTGGGGGGTTATCGGTGGCGGCGGCCTGCTGCTTATACCGCTGGCCGCGGCCAAGAGTATCGGCGGCAATATCCTGATCCCTCTTTTGAGCATCTATCTCGTGCAGGGGATCTCCGTCGTCGCCTTCTTCTTCGCCAAATGGCAGTTTCACCCCCTGCTCAGGGCCCTCGGTTATTTTCTCATTACGACCCAGGTATTCTTCCTCTTTCCCGTGCTCAGCCTGGGGGTCTTCGATACCTGGGCCGACTTCAGAAAGCTGCGAAAACCGGCGGTCCCGAAGAACGACGACGAATTGACATAAAAATCCCGTCAGGGTATATTCGCAATCCCTGACAGGATTCGTCCTAGTCTCACAGGCCGCTTCTTCAACGGCCCGCCAAAAACCCGCCGGACAGCGGGAATCGCAGAATCGGAGAAAGTTAATGACCCAGGTTACCACAAAGATAGAAAGGGCCCTCATCAGCGTTTCCGACAAGGCCGGCATCGTCGACTTTGCCCGTGAGCTGGGTGTGCTCGGCATTGAAATCCTTTCCACCGGCGGTACCGCAAAACTGCTGCGGGAACAGGGAGTTTCGGTAAAGGATGTATCGGAATTCACCGGCTTCCCCGAGATGCTCGACGGCAGGGTAAAGACCCTGCACCCCAAGGTCCACGGCGGCCTCCTCGGTCTCCGCGACAACGAGGAACATGCCCGGCAGATGGAAGAGCACGGCATAGAACCCATCGACCTGGTAGTGGTCAACCTCTACCCCTTTGAAGCCACCATCAAGAAACCCGGCGTGACGCTGGAGGAGGCCATCGAGAACATCGACATCGGCGGCCCCACCATGCTCCGTTCGTCGGCCAAGAACTATCGCCACGTCACCGTCGTGGTCGACCCCTCGGACTACCGCCATGTGCTGGAGGAGATAAAGGCCAACGGCGACACCTCCGAGAAGACCCGCTTTACCCTGGCCGCCAAGGTCTACGCCCACACCGCCCGCTACGACTCGCTGATCACCAACTACCTCACCGGCACGGCGTGCAAGGAGGGTGAGGCCGATACCTTCCCCCCCCTTCTCTCGCTTCAGTTCGAGAAGGTGCAGGACCTCCGCTACGGCGAAAACCCGCACCAGAAGGGGGCTTTCTACCGGGAGTTCGGCGCCGGTGAACCCTGCGTGGCGCAGTCGAAGCAGCTCCAGGGGAAGGAGATGTCGTTCAACAACTACCTCGACGCCAACTCGGCCCTGGAACTGGCGAGGGAGTTCTCCGAGACCGTCGCCGTCATCATCAAGCACAACAACCCCTGCGGTGTGGCGGTTGATGCCTCGCAGGCGGAGGCCTACCGCAAGGCCCGTTCCTGCGATCCCGTGTCGGCCTTCGGCGGCGTCCTGGCCTTCAACCGCCGCGTCGATGCGGAGACCGCGAAGGAGATTACCTCCACCTTTGTCGAGGTGGTTGTAGCCCCCGGCTTCGATGCCGATGCGCTGGAGGTCTTCGCGAAGAAGGGCGCCATCCGCCTTTTGGACGTCGGCGACACCGTCTACGGCACCCCCCGGGGCATGGATATGAAGAAGGTCGTAGGCGGCCTCATCTATCAGGATCGCGACCTGGGCAGGATCGAGGATGTCAGGACGTTGCGGGTCGGCACAAAGCGAAAACCGACCGACGACGAATACGCGGCACTGGCCTTTGCCTGGAAGGTCTGCAAGCATGTGAAGTCCAACGCCATCATCTACGCCCGCCCCGACATGACCGTGGGTATCGGCGCAGGGCAGATGAGCCGGGTTGATTCATCGAGGCTCGGCGTCATGAAGGCCCAGTTCCCGGTGAAGGGGACGGCCGTGGCCTCCGACGCCTTCTTCCCCTTCCGCGATGGCATCGACGTCATTGCTGAAGCAGGAGTGACCGCCATCATACAGCCCGGAGGGTCGGTGAAGGATGATGAAGTAATTGCCGCGGCGGATGAGCATGGGATTGCAATGTTGTTTACGGGAATGAGGCATTTCAGGCACTAAGGAATAAAAGATGAAGATATTGGTCATCGGCAGCGGCGGCCGCGAGCACGCCATCTGCTGGAAACTCAGTCAGAGCCCGAAGGCATCGAAGATCTACTGCGCCCCCGGAAATGCGGGTATCGCGTCGGTGGCGGAGTGCGTCAACATCAAGGTAGACGACATTCAGGGGCTTCTGGCCTTTGCGAAAGGCAATGGCATCGACCTCACCATCGTCGGCCCCGAACTCCCCCTCACCCTGGGGGTGGTCGACCTCTTCGAACAGGCTGGCCTGCGGGTCTTCGGCCCATCGAAGGCCGCGGCACAACTGGAAGGGAGCAAGGCCTTCGCCAAGGGGATCATGGAGAAGTACAGTGTCCCCACCGCGCGCTACGGCCAGTTCTCCGACGTGCGGGCCGCCGAGGATTTTCTCTCCACATTGAAACCGCCCTATGTCATAAAGGCCGACGGCCTTGCCGCTGGCAAGGGGGTCATCATCACCGACGACATCGAACAGGCGGCGGAAGTCCTCGACCTCTTCATGATCCACGGGACCATGGGCGACGGCGGCCGGAAGGTGGTCATCGAGGAGTTCCTCGAGGGGGAAGAGGCCTCGCTCCTTGCCTTCTGCGACGGGGAGCATGTCGTCCCGATGGTGGCGGTGCAGGACCACAAACGGATATTCGACAATGACCTGGGCCCCAATACCGGCGGCATGGGGACCTATTCCCCCGCGCCGGTGGTGACGCCGGAGGTAGCGGAGAAGGCCCTTCGCGAGATACTTATCCCGACGGTGAAGGGGATGGCCGCCGAGGGGATGCCCTACAAGGGGATTCTCTATGCCGGGCTCATGATCCATGAAGGGCAGCCGAAGACCGTCGAGTTCAACTGCCGCTTCGGCGACCCGGAGACCCAGGTGTTGATGATGCGGCTCGACACCGACCTGGTGGAGATCGTCGATGCCGCCATCGACGGCAGGCTCGATACCCTCGACGTGCAGTGGAAACCCGATGCCGCGACCTGCGTGGTTATGGCCGCCGGAGGTTACCCCGAGGCCTACGAAAAGGGGAAGGTTATCGAAGGGCTGAACAATGTCGCCGCCATGGATGATGCCGTGGTGTTTCATGCCGGTACGGCAGACAACGGCGGAAAGGTCGTTACCAGCGGCGGCCGCGTGCTGGGGGTTACAGCGCTGGGTGGGGATATCCGGGATTCCATCGACCGGGCCTATGAGGCGGTCGGGAAGATACAGTTCGAAGGGATGCAGTACCGCAAGGATATTGGCAGAAGGGCACTTACTAAAAAGGAAACCGTATGAGCACAGCGAAAGTAGTGATCGTCATGGGCAGCGACAACGACCTCCCGGTCATGGAAGAGGCGGGGAAGATGCTCGACAAGTTCGGCATTGCGTATGAAATGACGGTGGCATCGGCGCACAGGACGCCTGCCCGGGTATCGGACCTCTCCCGCAACGCCCATCGCCGCGGGGTTGAGGTGATCATCGCCGGAGCAGGGGCGGCGGCCCACCTGGCGGGGTTCATCGCCGCCGAAACAACCCTGCCGGTTATCGCGGTACCCATCGACTCCTCACCGCTTCTCGGACTGGACGCCCTGCTGGCCATGGTGCAGATGCCCGGCGGCGTGCCGGTCGCCACGGTGGCTATCGGTAAGGCCGGGGCGAAGAACGCCGGTATCCTGGCGGCCCAGATCCTCGGCATCAAGTATCCCGAGGTTTCCGCCAGGCTGATCGCCTATAAAGATGAGATGGCGGTCGAGGTAGAGGCGAAGGACAAAAAACTTAAAGAAAAGCTGGGCAAGGGCTGATGGTAGAAGTCATCGAGTGGAAGGGTGATCATGTCAGCATGCTCGACCAGCGGAGGCTACCCGTAGAGGTAACCTACGTCGAGTGCCGCAACTATCTCGATGTTGCCTACGGTATCAAGGAGCTGAAGGTGCGCGGCGCCCCCGCCATCGGCATTGCCGCGGCAATGGGCGTGGCCCTGGGGGCCCGTGACATCACGACTGACAACTACGACACCTTTCTGCAGGGGATCGAGGATATCTGCGCCCAGCTGGCCACCACGCGGCCGACGGCGGTGAACCTCTTCTGGGGTCTGGAGCGGATGAAGCGGGTTGCCGCAGCCAGCCGTTCCCTGGGTGTGGAGAAGGCGAAGCAGGTACTTTACGAAGAGTCGCAGCGGGTAAAGGAAGAGGACATCGCCATCAACAAGGCCATGGGCCGCTACGGCGCCCGGTTCGTGAAAGACGGCTACTCCATTCTGACCCACTGCAATGCCGGGGCACTGGCCACCGGCGGCTACGGCACCGCCCTGGGCGTGATCCGTGCGGCAGTCGATGAGGGAAAGAAGATAAAGGTCTACGCCGACGAGACCAGGCCGGTGCTGCAGGGTGCGCGGCTAACCGCGTGGGAACTGACCGAAGACAACATCGACGTCACCCTGATTACCGACAACATGGCCGGGTATGTCATGAAAAAGGGGATGGTGCATATGGCCGTGGTGGGCGCCGACCGCATCACCAAACGGGGCGACGTGGCCAACAAGATTGGCACGTATAGTGTTGCTATCCTCTGTAAAGAACACGGGCTGCCGTTCTATGTGGCGGCGCCGCTCTCCACCATCGATTTCTCGCTGGAGTCGGGCGACGACATCCCCATCGAGGAGCGCGACTCCGAGGAGATCACCTGCGTCTTCGGAAAGGCCCAGATCGCGCCGGTCGACGTCAAGACCTTCAACCCCGCCTTTGACGTAACACCCGCCAGATACGTCACCGCCATCATCACCGAGAAGGGCGCCTTCAGGCCGGAAGACCTTTACCTTCTCCACGACGGGACGCCGGAACAGATTGAGGCGGCGCGGATCAAGGACTGATACCCCAAAACCGTCGAATATCTTCGTGGTATAGTATGTCTGAATAGTATTCAACGCTCAGATATTTCCAATCGGGAGGTGTACGATGACTTCAAGAATTGCTGTCCTGCTTCCGTTCATGCTTCTTGCCTTTGCCAACTGCGCCCATACCGGAGAACTCAAAACCGAAGTGGTCAGTTGCGCGTCCGTCGAAAACCCTGCCGTCGAAGTACTTGTAAAGGACTATACCTTCGAGCCGCTGGAGATAACGGTTCCCGCCGGATCAGTGGTGAAGTGGGTCAACAAGGGGCCGACCAGCCACATGGTCACCAGCGGTGCGCCCGATGCCAGCCCCGGTGCGGTGTTTGGCACGCCGTTCCTGGCGATAGGCGGCACAGCCTGCGTCAAGTTTGTCAACCCCGGCACCTATGACTACTTCTGCCGTCCCCATGGAAACGCCATGAAGGGTGCTAAGGTAGTGGTGGAGTAACCGGCTCGCAAAAAAATACCGGCGCGGTTGACCGCCGCGCCGGCGAGGGAGAGGGGGAGGATACGACGGGTCAGTGCGTCGTTTAATGCGTTGTCACTGCGATCTTTCTCGGCTTTTCAGCCTCTATCTTCGGCAGGGTGACCTTCAGGACCCCCCTGTTGAATTTCGCTTCCACCTTTTCAGAATCGACGGTAAAGGGCAGCTTGAACGACCTGCTGAACTTACCGGTCCAGCGCTCCTGATGATAGTGGGCGGCGCCTTCAATGGTCTCTTCAGCTTTGCGTTCGCCACTGAGCGTGAGCAGTCTGCCCGAGACCGATATCTCAACCGCCTCGGGGTCAACGCCCGGCAGTTCGATGGCAACCACCGCCCGATCTTCAGCCACCCATACATCGGCAGCCGGCAGCACCGTCCCTGATACGGGGGGTCTTTTTTCCAGCGACCGTTCCAGACGTTCCATTTCCCGCCACATGTTGCGATAGCCTCTTTCCAGTTCCGTCCACAGCATTTCTCTACCTCCATGTTAATGGTTATGGGCCGCACTTGCCTTTGTCTGTCTATAGAGCAACGGCTGTGCCAGAATTGCTGCATCCAGGAAAATCAACGAGATAGGAACTCGGGTGAGATCGGGGAAGCCAGTGATTAGGACAACTTGTCCCAGTAGGCGATGGGACAACATGACCTAGCGGTCAATCTGGCCCAGTTGTGGGGAGGTGGCGAGCTTTCTGCGGAGGGTACGGAGGCTGATCCCCAACAGCTTCGCCGCTTTTGAGCGGTTGCCGCCGGTCTCCCTCAGGGCCTCTTTTATCATGATACTTTCCACCTGATCGAGGGGCGTCCCAGCGGGGATGACGATGCCGTCGCCCCCGGACGTAACCGCCCTGACGGAAGGTGTCTCGGAGTGCTCTTCGAGATGCGGCAGGATGTGAAAGGGGAATATCCGCCGGGTATCGGGCGGGATGAAGGTTGCAACGCGGGTCATGACGTTCCGGAGCTCGCGGACGTTCCCCTTCCAGGGGAGGTGTTCCAGCAGATAGATGGTCTCCGGCGAGAGCACCGGATAGGGAGCGGGGCGGCCCATTTCGGCAAAGGCCCGCTCAAGGAAATGGAGGGCCAGCAGGGAGATATCCTCCGGCCTTTCAGAGAGTGGCGGCAGGTGGACCCGCAGGACGTTAAGGCGATAGTAGAGGTCCTCGCGGAAAAGGCCGTCGCGCACCGCCTTCACCAGATCGACGCGGGTAGCGGCGATGACCCGGACATTGATGGGAACGGGGGCGTCTCCGCCGACCCGGTAGACCTTCCGCTCCTCCAGCACCCGAAGCAACCGGACCTGGAGGTTGAGCGGCATGTCCCCGATTTCGTCGAGAAACAGGGTGCCGTTGTTGGCCGACTCGAACTTCCCCTTCCGCGTTCTGTGGGCGCCGGTAAAAGCCCCCTTCTCGTGACCGAAGAGCTCCCCTTCGATGAGGCTTTCGGGGATGGCGCCGCAGTTGATCGGCACGAAGGGGCCGGCGGCCCGGGGGCTCATCACATGGATGACACGGGCCACAATCTCCTTGCCCGCACCGGTCTCGCCGGAAACAAGCACCGTCTGGCCTGATGCGGCAATCTCCTGAAGGTTGGCGAGGGCCCGTTGCATCGCCTGTGAACGGAAAAGAAAATAGGGTTTGACCTGCGTGACAAGGGGCTCGACTACGGTGAGGGCGGTGCCGGGCGTGCGGGGCCGCCCCAGGCTGGTCGCAGCCATGCGGGCAAATCGGGCGACATCCAGCGGTTTCCTTACATAGTCGTCCACTACCGCCTTCACTGCATCCAGCGAGGTTTCCACCAGATCATAGTCTTCTTCGGTCAAAAGATAGAGGAGGGTATCGGGAGAGGCTGCCTTGTAGTGCCGGATGAACTCGATGCACTGCTCGTCCACCAGACCGATGGACATAAGCACGACCTGCGCCCGCTCCCGGGCCAGGGTCCACAGCAGGTCCCGGGTGGTGGCGGCGGTGCGGACCCTGGCGCCGAAACCGGCCAGCGTCTCTTCAGCCATGCGCAGGGACAAAGGGTTGTCGTCGGCAACCACAATGGTAAGGCCGTCGAGGCCGGGGACTTCACTCATGGAGGGCACGATCGCAGCATCGCGTTTTATCGGCACGGGCTAATCCTTCAGGCGGGGGTTGTCACGTTCAGCTGCTTTCAGGCAAAGATGCCACCATGATGTTTTCAAGGGTGATCATCCCCTCCCCGACCATTGATTTAATCTCCGGAAGCACTGCCTGAATCTCGTCCTCCGTATCGATCACCTCGACGATCATGGGAAGGTGGTGCGAGATGTCGAGAAGGCGGTCGGTATGCAACGTACCGTGGTGGCCGTAGCCCGCCACCCCCCGGAGCACGGTGGCGCCGGAAATCCCCTTTGCCCTGCACAACTCGACGAGGGCCAGATAGAGAGGCTTCCCCTTCCATTTGTCACTTTCGTCCACGTAGACCCGCAACAGCTGCATGTCCGTCATGATCATCCTTTTCCTCTCCTATACAATGTCATTTCAGGGTTACCCGCCGGTTTCCCGGCCGTTATTCGCGCCACCTTCAGTGGGGCAACCACTATGCTCTCTATTACCCGCGGCACCCTGACCCTAAATCAGGAAATGATCGCTACCAACATTTACCAACGCGCTTGATAACGGCCGGGAAACCGGCGGGGAGCCCTGGAATGTACTACCGACAGGGGCTATGCAATTACCCGCGCCAGAACGATGCCTCCCCACGCGGCAACGAGACAGACCACTACATTGGCCACGATGTTAAGCCCTGCCAGCGACCAGCTCCCCTCTTCCATGAGCCGAAGCGTCTCGAGACTGAAGGTGGAAAAGGTGGTAAAGGCCCCGAGAAAGCCAACCGTAATGGCCGTCCGCAGGTCGGCCTCCATTATGACCCTCTCGCTGGTCAACTTGAAGAGGAATCCGAGCAACAGGGAGCCGACCACGTTGACGGTGAGAGTACCATACGGGAAGCGGGTCCCCATAACCCCGTAGACCCAGCCGGAGAGGAGGTAGCGGCTGATGGCGCCGACAAAGCCGAAGAGCCCTATGTAGAACAGGAGCTGCATTCTTACTCCTCGGCCCGCGGCTTGCCGATCACCGTCAACTTGCCGTGCGATTCAACCTCATACGGCACCCCCTGCGCCCCGAGAGCCTGCTTCATCGCTTCGAGGTCCCGCTCGTTTCCGTAGGCCAGGAGCAGGGCGCCGCAGCCGTCACAGGTGGCCACGTCGCGGTGCTT
>JAOUDF010000125.1 GCA_029859385.1 Nitrospirota bacterium | reverse complement strand
GGATTTCTTTAAATCCTTCTCCGCGCTGTCGTAGCGCTCATCTTTGATGTGGAGGGCGCCCCGCTCCCGGTAGAAGGGGGGACGGTCGGGGGCCTTCTTTATGGCCTCGTCGAACTTGGCCATGGCCTCGGAATTCTGTTTCTTGGCCGCCAGCTTCTGCCCTTCATCGAAAACCTTGTACGCCTCCTGCGCATTCTTCAGGGCGGCGGTGCGGCGACGGAACTCGTCTTCACCGAGGGTCCAGTTGGACTGCCTCGGCATGGAGTTGACCATGCGTCTGTTGGCCTCCATCCGTTCCATGGAGAAGGGGTGGGTGCGGAACAAGCCTTCGAGCCAGTCGGGCTTCTTCTCCTTTTCCACGACCTTATAAAAATATTCCTGGAGCTGCACGGCTCCCTGCGGATCATAACCGGCCCGGACCATATAGTCGATCCCCAGTCGGTCGGACTGCTCTTCGTGGGACCGGCTGAACTTCATATTGGCCATATTGGCGGCGACGGCGCTTCCCAGCATGATCGGCTGGCCGAAATCGGTCCCGCTCATGGATACGCCGACGCCCACGGCTACGAGCCCGACATTGAGGAGCATGTTGCTGGAAACGCTCTGCACATAGTGTCGCGCCGTCACGTGCCCGATTTCGTGCCCCAGCACGGCGGCCAGCTGGGCCTCGTTTTCCAGAGAAGCCAGGAGTCCCCGGTGAATAGCGATGGGACCGCCGGGAAGGGCAAAGGCGTTGGGCACAGAGGAGTCGATTACCTTGAACTGGAAGGGGATGTCGGGGCGGTGGCTGACGGCCGCCAGTCGTCTTCCCACCTCATTGACGTACCGGTCGAGGTCGTCGTCCTTGTAGTCGCCGCCTCCGGCCTGCCGGGAGAAGGGGTATTCCTTCTTGCCGATCTCGACCTCCTGCTGCTCGGAGACGAGAGCAAGTTCCGAGCGTCCCGTCACCGGGTTGACGGCGCACCCTGCCATTGCAGCAAGGAGAATGAGAATCAGCAGGTAATAAATCTTCCTCAAGGTTTTTGCATCCATCCTGTCTATCGGCCTTTAACCTCTGCCTCAATCCTGGAATAGGGGAACTCAATCTCTATCTGGGACCGCTTGCCGTCCTTGATGGTTACATGGAGCGTAAACGACGTCAAAAGCTGACTCCGGCTTCCCTTGCCCTTCTTGGCAACAATGGCGGTCATCTCGGTGGCGGTGCGAAGTTCCAGCCGGTAGCCGGTGTTCTTCTGGCCCTTCAACCCCAGCTTTCCCTCGATGTCGTCAAAGACGAAAGGGGGGAGAGTCTTGGGGTTGACCTCGTGCTTTACGTTGCCTATCTCCGGCGTCGGTTTTTCGCCGCTGAGAAAATCCCTTACCCCGCCGGAGACCTTTCCCTCCTGTACGATCCGTTCCTTGCCGCCATTGGGTACTCCCACCAGCTTCCAGTCGGAGGCGAAGGTGATGGCCATGGCCTCGCTCCTTAACGCATCGCCCCGACGGAAGTAGGTCAGGACTTCGTTCGTTACCGCCCGGACATTCTCGGCAGGCAGCGAATACCTGAGGCTGTCTATGGTAGTAACCCGCCCGTCCTGGAAGACCAGCAGCCGGTCCTGGAAGGTCTTGTGGGCGATGGTCGTCATGCTGGCGCCGTCCTTTGCGACCGGGGCATCGTGCTGATGCCCGCCGCCGTGACCCGCATGGGCTGAATGGTCGCCATGCCCCTGGTGGTCCCCCATCTCCTGAGAAGACGCCGCGGAAGGGGCGTTATTCACGAAGGCCATGGGGAAGTCGAGGATCAGCGTGACGGTGGAGGCGCCTTCACCCTTTTGCGCGGCAATGGCCGCTGTGGGCACGGAAAGGAGCAATGCCGCAAGGACAAGGTATTTCAAAGCATGGGTTGCGACGGTCATATCAGTAATGCCTCCGGTAGGGTGAATGAAGATTCCAGCAGTATATTATTCGCTAAATGCCGGTAACGCAACCCCCAGGCGTAAACGGTGTGCTTGTATGCGCTCTTCATTTCTGATATTGTATCTCATTCTGTATCCTTGCCTTTTGGGGAATTTTTTATGATCCAGATTTACGATACTACGCTGCGCGACGGCGTACAGGCCGAAGACATCTCCTTTCTGGTAGAGGACAAGCTGCGGATTGTCCAGAAGCTGGACGAACTGGGGATTGCCTATGTCGAAGGGGGCTGGCCCGGCGCCAATCCGCGGGATGTGGAGTTTTTCAAGGAGGCCCGGAACCTGTCGCTGAAGACGGCGAAAATCGCGGCTTTCGGCAGCACCTGTCATCCGAACCATACGCCGGATAAAGACCCGGTGCTGCAGGCGCTTCTCGATGCGGAGACGCCGACGGTCACCATCTTCGGCAAGACCTGGGACTTCCATGTCCGCGAGGCGCTGCGCGTCCCTCTTGAAAAGAACCTGGAGATCATCCGCGATTCCATCGCATGGCTGAAGTCCCACGGACGAGAGGTCTTCTTCGACTGCGAGCATTTCTTCAACGGATTTCTGGCCAATTGCAACTATGCCCTGCAGGTGGTAAAGACGGCGGAGGAGGCGGGGGCCGACTGTATCGTCCTGTGCGACACCAACGGCGGCATGCTGCCTGAACAGGTGGCGGAGATTGTGCGCGCGGTCCGGGCGCATACCCGGGCGCCGCTGGGCATCCACGCCCACAACGACTCGGATACGGGTGTGGCCAACTCCCTGGCTGCCGTCAGGAACGGTGCAACACAGGTGCAGGGGACCATCAACGGCTACGGTGAGCGGTGCGGCAACGCCAACCTCTGCTCCATCATTCCCAATATCCAGCTCAAGATGAAGATAGGCTGTCTGCCGGAAGGGCGGCTCCCCCAGTTGAAAGAGGTTTCCCGTTTCGTGGACGAGCTGGCCAACCTGAGCCACAACAAGCACCAGCCCTATGTCGGCGACTCGGCCTTTGCCCACAAGGGGGGGATTCATGTCAGCGCGGTGCAGCGCAACCCCGAGACCTACGAGCATGTACGGCCCGAAGTGGTGGGGAATGCCCAGCGGATTCTGGTCTCCGACCAGGCGGGCAAGAGCAACATCCTGGGGAAGGCGGCGGAGTTCGGCATCGACATCGACCATGAAACGCCCCAGCTCCGCCAGATCCTCGGCACGGTGAAGGAACTGGAAAGCCTGGGTTTTGCCTTCGAGGGGGCAGAAGCGTCCTTCGAGCTCCTTATGAAAAGGGCACTGGGAAGCTATGAACCCTTCTTCGAGCTGATCGGGTTCCGCCTCATTACCGAGAACCGCGGGGATGGCGGCGAAACGATCTCCGAGGCCACCATCCAGCTGAAGGTGGGAGACGAGGTGGAGCATACGGCCGCCATCGGCAACGGTCCGGTCAACGCCATGGACAAGGCCCTCCGGAAGGCGCTGGAGCCCTTCTATCCTCATCTCCGGGAGATGGACCTCATCGATTTCAAGGTCCGCGTGCTGGCCGGCCACAAGGGTACCGCCGCCAAGGTCCGCGTCCTCATCGAGTCGGGCGACGGCGAAAGGGAGTGGGGGACCGTGGGTGCGTCCGAAAATATCATCGAGGCCAGCTGGACGGCACTGGTCGACAGCGTGGAGTACAAGCTTCTCAAGGACCTGGAGCGGTCGCGGACCGTGGCCTCTCACTAACGATTTCCATTCCCCGATCAGAAACCACTGACATATGGCCAGAAAAAAACGCACTATTTCATGGCGCAGGCTGCTCATGGTTGCCGCCATAGTTGCCTCCCTCACCTTCGGTGGAGGGCTGGGGGTTTTTTATGCCCATTCCGACGACCTCCCCTGGATCGATTCCATAAAGGACTATAAACCCAGCCAGGCTACCATTGTCTATTCCGATGACGACCGGGTTCTGGGCAGGTTTACCCTGGAAAAAGGGGTGCCTGTTCCCCTTGCCAAGATTCCAAAATTCCTGAAGGACGGTATCGTCGCCGTGGAGGATGCGCGTTTCTACAGTCACCACGGGATAGATATTCAGGGAATAACCCGCGCCTTCTGGGTCGATGTCTTTTCCATGAGCCTCAAGGAAGGCGGAAGCACCATTACCCAGCAGGTGGCCAAGAACCTCTTCCTCACCCCTGAAAAAAGCATCAAGCGGAAGGTCAAGGAGATGATGCTGGCAATCAAGATGGAGAAGCAACTCACCAAGGAGGAGATACTGGACCTCTACCTCAACCGGATCTATTTCGGTCACGGTGTTTACGGGGTGGAGATGGCTGCCCGCACCTATTTCGGCAAGCATGTGTCGGAACTCTCGCTGGCTGAATGCGCGCTCCTTGCGGGGCTTCCCAAGGCGCCGAGCCAGTATTCACCCTATGTCAACTACAACAAGGCAAAGGCCCGCCAGTATATTGTGCTCAACCGGATGGTGGACGAGCACTTCATCAAAAAGGAAGAGATGCTGGAGGCCTATCAGACGCCGCTCCAGCTCAAGAGCCTGAAGAACAGGATGGAGCTGGCCCCTCACCTCATGGAGCAGATAAGGATACACCTCGAGGAAAATTATGGGGAGAAAGAGGTTTACAACGGCGGGTTAAGGGTGCACACGACGATCAACGCCCAGTGGCAACGGGCGGCCGTTGATGCCCTGCAGGAGGGTTTGCGGTCAGTGGACAAGCGCCAGGGGTACAGGGGGCCGATCGACCAGAAAGACCCTGAAAAGAGCAAGGTGATCGGTCTGGCCGGGGAGATTCTCGCGCCTGCCGCGGTGAAGCCGGGTGAAATCGTAACAGGGACAGTCATTGAGGTCAAAACGGGGTTTGCCATGGTTGAGGCCCGGGGCCTTAAGGGGCAGATCAGGCTTGCCGACATGGCATGGGCGGGAAAGCGGCTTTCCACTGATGGGGGCAAGGTGCTCAGGAATGCCCCTGTCAGGAACGCTGCTGATGTTCTCACGGTGGGAGATGTGATCGCAGTTCGCATAAAGACAGTTGATTTGGTCAAGAAGAAGGCCTCCTTCAGCCTGGAACAGGACCCCCTTGTAGAGGGCGCGCTGGTGGCCATTGAACCCTCCACCGGCTATGTGCGGGCCATGGTAGGGGGCTACGATTTCGCCAAGAGTGAATTCAACCACGCGGTGCAGGCGCGCAGGCAGCCGGGATCGGCCTTCAAGCCGTTCATTTATGCGGCAGCACTGGAGCACGGCTATTCCCCGGCCAGTGTGATCGATGACTCGCCGATCACCTTTGACGAAAACCTTCCCCGCACCTGGAAGCCGGAGAATTATGACCACAAGTTCTATGGTCCTACGACGCTGCGGGAGTCGCTGGCCTACTCGAGAAACATACCGACCGTCAAGCTGCTCAAGGAGGTCGGCGTCGGGAAGGTCACCGATTTTGCAAAAAAGGTCGGTATTCAGGGGCCTTTTCAGCGCGACTTGACCCTTGCCCTGGGTTCCTTCAGCGCAAGTCCGCTTGAGCTCACTTCGGCCTTTGCCGTATTTGCCGCAAAAGGGACCCGTTCGACGCCGATATTTATAAAGTATATTGCCAACGAGGAGGGCGAGACCCTCGAAAATAATTCTCCGACCTATGAGGCGGCGGTCGATCCGGCTACCTGCTATCTGGCGACGTCGATGATGCAGGATGTGGTCCGCTACGGGACGGGCAGAGGGGCGAGCGCCCTGGGCCGCCCGCTGGCGGGAAAAACGGGAACGACAAACAATTCGGTGGATGCCTGGTTTCTCGGTTTTTCCCCAACGCTGGCCGCCGGCGTATGGGTAGGGTTTGACAACAACCGCCCCATGGGAAAAGAATCGGGCGCCAGTGCCGCGCTGCCGATATGGACACGTTTCATGGGCAGGGCGCTGCAGGACATTCCGGTGGATGATTTCCCCATGCCTGATTCGGTGGTCTCCGTGAAGATAAATCCGGCGACGGGCGGAGTGGGGATAGAAGATGTAGCGTCCGAACCGGGGGTAGCTTTCGATATAGAGTACTTCAGGCGTGGCGATGAGCCGAAGCTTAACCTTCCCGATGCGTCGGCCATAGGCAAGCTGAGGAAACTGATGCAAAGCGAAGAGGCGGACTGAAGACCTCAAAATGCATGTCATGCAGATTTTATCCTTGACTTCCGATGGGAGGTATTCTAGATTTTGTCACATTGTGTGCAGAGCCACTACACGAGTCATTTTTTCCACGGTTTACTAAAAGGGGGTGGTCTTAATAGCTAAGGTGTTGTTAGTTATGCAAGAAAACCCCGTTTCAAAGCCGATATCCATTAACGTTTGACAAGAAAGGAGGTGGAACAGTGAGAAATAAAGTTCTGTTAGCAGGAACCATGGTAGCTGCGATGCTGGCTTACTCCGCGGTTCCTTCCTCCGCAGCCCCCAAGAAGGCAGCGGCGGGAGACAGGGATTGGCATGTAACTCAGAGTCAGTTGAGCGATGCCCCGGTGAAGGACTACATGCTTATGTACAACGCCGGCGGTGTCGACGGTGCGGTTGCCGTAATCGGTCTGCCGAGCTTCCGGACCTTCAGGCATATCCTGGTCGGTGTCGACCTTCATGAGCCTGTATTTTCCGGGTCCAACGCCGGTAACAAGAACGGTACCCCCGACGGCAAGTACCTCTATGTCAACGACAAGGGTGCGAACACCATCGGCGTGATCAACCTTCAGACCGGTTTTCTGGAGAGGCTGATCGCCATGCCTTTCCCCTTCGGTATCCACCACATTGCCATGACCCCCGATGGGAAGACCCTCTTCTCCACCGGTGAGCTCACCGGCAAGATGGCAAAGACCGATATCGCCACGGGCAAAACACAAGTCATCGACTGTCCTCCGGCGCCCAGCGCCCCGGACTACCTCGACGTAGACAAAACCGGCAAGCATGTCTTTGCGGGTAACTACTATCACAGCACCACCATGGTGTTCAGTACCAATCCGTTCAAACTGATCAAGGAGATCCCGGTCGGTAAGAACCCCCACGGTCACGACATCATTCCCAACAACAAGTACCTGCTGGTCAGTGACAAGCTCTCCGCTACCATGACGGTTATCGACGTCGACAAGCTGGCGGTGAAGAAGGTCATCCCGACGGGTGCCGGTCCTCTGCACACGGTTATGGACACGAAGAACAAGTATGCGTATGAAAGCTGCTTCGTGGCCGACTCCGTGGCCAAGATCGACCTTGACAAGCTGGAAGTCGTGGACGAGTTCCCGGTTCACTACCGTATCGGTCACATCAGTATCAGTGCCGACGACAAGTTCGTAATGGCCCTGAACAAGTTCTCCACCGGTTTGTTTGCCAACACCGGCATGGTCTACCCCGTCAACCACGAAATGCTCGATGTTGACGAGAAGAGCCCTACCTATGGTAAGACTCTCAAGATCATGCCTGTTGACGGTGAGCCGCACAACGCCAAGGTCATCTTCGCGAA
>JAOUDF010000124.1 GCA_029859385.1 Nitrospirota bacterium | reverse complement strand
GGATACGTTGCAGACTACCTCGGATACCAGTGAGGTCAGCAGCATACTTGCCGCCCTTACTTCCTCTTCAGGGTGGTATATCAAGCTCGATCAAAATTCAGGCGAAAAGGTTGTGGCCAAGTCGCTGGTCTTCAGCAAGGCGGCGCACTATACCACGCATACGCCCAACGCGGCGCCTTCCGCCGACCCCTGCCAACCGGGAAACCTTGGTACGGGCCGTATCTACGTGGTTGATTACCTGACGGGAGAATCGGTGGTGAATTACGATACAGGCAACGACAGCTCCGCCCCGGACAATGCTCGTGCGACAGCAACCGAAGGCCAGGTGCTGCAGCGGAGCGACCGGGTGAAGACCCTTGGTTCCGGTATGCCCTCCGGCGTTGTGGCGATCATCAGCGCCAGCGGAGAATCGGCCATCATGGTCGGTATCGGCGGCGGACTGGCCATGCCGGAGACCAAGAGCGATACGGGTGTCGTTAGAATTTACTGGAGAGAAAAATAGCTGATGGGAGCTTTCTTTGTGGAAAGCAGATTCATTGGAGTTATGGTGGTTGCGGTATTCTGCTTCTATGGCTGCGGTGGAGGGGAGAAATCTCCAACAGCGCAACAGGAAGTCCAAGCACCTGTGCCACCGATTGGTGCAAAGCTTACCGAGAAGGCGCCTGTTCGGCAATCAGGAGAGTTATCGGTAGTCCTAAGGCCTGAAAACCCTGGAGCTGGTGATAAGGTGGAGGCTCTTTTGGTAGGCAACGACGGTCGGCCGGGTTGGCGATGGGAGCGCAACGGTCAAACTATCGAAGGAGTTGATGGACCTCTTCTTGACAAAGGAGCCGTCTCAAGGGGAGATCGCCTGGCGGTCATAGCGACGGTGAATGGGCGAGAAATCGGCGCTGAAGTAAAGATTGTCAATACTCCCCCGAAGGTAGAGTCGGTAATGTTCACTCCCGGACGGCTCTACCGTGGTGCGGACATTACCGCAACGCCGAAGGCCGTCGATGTGGATGGTGATGAAATTCGATACAGCTACCGGTGGAGTATAAATGGCGAGGCTGTTCCGGGTAATGATTCTCCCGTCCTGAAAGGCGAAAAGCTGAGAAAAGGATATATGGTGGCAGTAGCGGTGATTGCTTATGACGGTACCGAAGAAGGGGCAACGTATACTACCCGGCCTGCACAGGTGCAAAACGCCCCGCCCGCTTTCGTTTCAACACCGCCGCTTTCCTTTGAAGGGCATTCCTATAGCTATAAGGCCACAGCGCAAGATCCCGACGGCGATACCCTCGTTTATTCACTGCTCAGTGCGCCCAGAGGGATGATTATCGACGGCGCCAGTGGAAACATCCAGTGGCCCATAACGGCGGAGTCAGCGGGAGCCCATGTTGTTGAGATAGCGGTCAAGGATGAAGAGGGTCTTCAGGCTACCCAGAAATTCTCTCTTTCCATGACGATTCCTGCGCGTTCTGATCAACAGCCGGAGACTGAAAAAAAGTAGCAGCCAAAGCTCAATATCGTCCGGTTTCTTTTGTTTCAAAGCCCCTGAAGCCGTAACATTTGAAGATAGTGTAGTGGTGGAGTTCCCGCCCGGTTCGCGTAATGGTTACGGTCCGGGCCTGTTCGTACCGGTCGAATGACTCCTTCAGCTCGGCAGGAAAATAACCCGTACCAGTCACAACCAGCACCGCATCCTTCCCTTTCTGCTCGTTGAGCCCTCCCCAAATGTCAAACTGGTTCATGCGGCGGCCCAGGTTTACGCAGTATGTGTGGGGCTGCCCATCCATGTAAAAGGCCATTTCACTGCTTATCTGATAGCGGTCACTGAGGACAAAGGTCCGCTCTTCCGTGCCCATGCTGCGCCTTACTTCACTGGCCGCCTCTCCCAGTTCCTGCCAGCCCTTGAGCCTGCTTGTAGGGTCGTTCTTCGGGTTCCACGGTACTCCCAGGGCACGAACCATGTCGGTGTTGTAGATGACGGTGCTCATGAGCATTGAAAGGCTCAGGGCGGCGATGAGGAATCCTCTCAATCGTGCGCTGGTTTCCAGCCTCCCGATGGCGACGGCAGTTGCCACGCCCGCAGTGAAATAGGCGGGGGCGGCCCAGTTGGCCTGCACCTTCCCCTTGGCGCTGAGAAGTGTCATCGTGATGAGGATCGTGCCTGAAAATGAGAAGAGGAAAAGCATTGCTTCGTTCCGGTGCTTGAACCCTTGCCTGGCTGCTGCGTAAAGGCCGTAGATAATGCCTATGAATACCAGCGGTGAAAGGATTCCTGCCTGGGAGCCGACAAATTCTCCCAGCAGGGACAGGGATATCCCAGCTTTTTCCACGTCGGGGACCTGCCCCGCCACATGCCGCGCTGCCACCCATCCATGGCGTGCATTCCAGTAGATGACGGGAGAAAAGATCACTCCCCCCAGCAACAGGGCCAGATACGGTTCCTTGCGGCCAAGCCAGTGACGGTGTGTTTTGGAGAAGACGAGGAAGAACAGGAGGCCAAGGACAACGTAAGCCATGGAGTACTTTGCCAGCAGCCCCAGTCCGAGACATATCCCGAAGAGGTACCACCACCCTTTCCTGTCGTCAAAGAACACCAGGCAAAGGGCATATATGGCCAGAGCCCAGAGGAAGACCAGCGGCGGGTCTATGGTCATCAGTACGCCCCCCGCCGAAAAGAGCGGAATTACCTGAAGGGCTGTGGCGGCGTAGAGCGCTATGTTTTCCCTGCCGGTCATCCGCCACACCAGCCGGTAGAAGATGATGCTCGTCCCCAGGGCGCAGAGCACGGCGCCAAGTCTGACAAACAATACCGTATCGCCGCCCAGGCGGGTAAAGAAGCCGATCAACCATGCGATAAGGGGGCCCTTGCTGTAATACGAGAGGTCGAGGTTCCGCGACCAGTCCCAGTACTGTGCTTCGTCGGCGGCCAGGTCGAGGATGCCTGACTGCACATACCAGAGGCGGAAGACGGTGAAGGCTGCAATGATTACAATAAATGTCTTACGTGCCTGATTCATTACACCGTTTCCATGTGTATCGTTCCAGCAGGGGCGATATCCGTGGCAGATACCAGTGTTCAAAGGACAGGGCCAGGGCTCCGCTGACAAGCCCTATGAGAGCGCCTCCCATTACATCAAAAGGGTAATGCACCCCTATATACACCCTGGAAAATGCTACGGTAACGGCCGCAAGGAAAAACAGGGCCGTCAGCTTGCGATATTTCCAGGAAAGTATGAGCGCAGAAGCGAACATGTTTGCCGAGTGGTTGGAGGGGAAGGAAAATGAATTTGAACAGCCTCCGAGAAGGTGGATGTCGAGCAGCTCCTTGCAAGGCCTGGGACGTTCCACGAGATGCTTGAGTTGATTGCCTGTCTGGTCGCTGAGAAGGATGGCGATTCCGATCACAATGGCCACTGCCCTGGTTTTTGAGCTGTTGAAGAAAAGAAACAGGGCAACGACGGCAAGGATATACTTGAAATTGCCGAAGCTTGTCACCACGGGCATGATCATATCAAAGAACCCGTTTTCCATCCCGCGGTTGATAGTATGAAAAAGGCTTCTATCCCAGGATGTCAGGGTTTCTGAAGACGCTTGCATCATTGATTGTTAACCGGTATAGTGTGAGATGGTTTACAATGGTCTGGCACCCGCATATTATCCGCTTTATCCCAGTGAGTCAATGAAACACCGCGTCGCAATTACCGGTCTCGGGCTTCTCACGCCCCTTGGAAATGATACCACCTCTACCTGGAATGGGCTTGTTGAGGGCCGTTCAGGGATTGGGGCAATCACCCGTTTCGGTACGTCTGATATTCCCGTACATATCGCCGGCGAGATAAAGGCTTTCGATCCCCTCCAGTTTATTGCGAAGAAGGAGGCGCGGCAGCTCGATCTTTTTCTTCAGTATGCCCTTGCTTCCGCGAGCATGGCGGTCGAGGACGCCGGGATTGTTGCCGCTGATCTGGGAAATGCCGCCGTGCTGATCGGCTCGGCAAGAGGTGGCCTCCCTTCCACTGAAGAGTCGGTGAGAAATCTGATCGCAAAAGGCGCCAACAGGGTGTCGCCCCACTTTGTGCTGGCATCGAACATCAATCTTGCATCAACCCTGGTAGCCCGGCGTTATGGCATAAGAGGGCCGGCTTTTGGTTATGCCGCAGCCTGCGCAACAGGGGCTGTTGCTATTGGAGAAGCATTCCAGAAGATAAGAAACGGAGAGAGAGAAATTGTCATCGCCGGGGCCTCCGATGCGGCATTGTGCCCGGTGGCGCTGGCGGGCTATGCGTCGGCCCGTGTCCTTTCCCGCAGAAACCATGAGCCGGCGAGGGCGAGCCGTCCCTTCGACCGCGACCGGGACGGTTTTGTAATGTCGGAAGGTGCCGGAATACTTATCCTGGAGCGCATGGATCGGGCCATGGAAAGAGGGGCCAGGATATATGCCGAAATAAGTGGATATGGCAGTTCGTGTGACGCCTGGTCCATGGTCCATCCACATCCGGAAGGTGACGGAGCTGTTGCCGCCATGGAAGGGGCATTGCAGGATGCATGTTCGGCAACGCATGAGGTCGGTTATATCAACGCCCACGGCACCGGGACCATGCTCAACGACAGGATCGAAAGTCACGCCATAAGGAAGGTTTTTGGGCCTTTGGCGGAAAAGCTCGCCGTCAGCTCTTCCAAATCGATGCTCGGACACATGCTGGGCGCTGCCGGAGCCGTCGAGGTCGCCGTTACCATACTGGCCCTTTACCACGGCATCATCCCTCCCACCATCAATCTCGATACTCCTGACCCTCAGTGCACCCTTGACTATGTCCCCCGAAATGCGCGAAGAGCAAAGGTAGGTGCGGCTCTCAGTAACTCGTTCGGCTTCGGAGGAACTAATGTTTCTCTCCTTTTTAAACGATACTAGATGGCAGGTACCAAGGGAACCGGATTGAGCATCCGATGGCTCAGGACGGATTAAATATAAGGGTAGGGCTTCCTTTAGTTGTAACAGAATATGAGGTGATAATTCACTTGACGCTGCCCGCCGAGACTGTTATGAGGTATACTTGTTGCCTATGGATCCAAAAATGCGTACTTATGTAGCTCCTGTATGCCCAATGGGAACAATATGCGGTATGGAATTATTTTCATAAAAGTGGGAGGCCAGCTACCTATTCGGGTAAAGCCGCACCCGAAAAAGAGAGCGATATCAGCCGGTTGAATAACGGGTGTTATGGTATATAAATTGCTTGTATCATGTGGCGATGTTGTATCCGCTTTAACTTATGGAAAAGAAACGGGCCCGTCTCATGTTTAGGTTCATTGCCAGGAAAACCACTCTCATAATCGGCATCCTCGCCATTGCTGTGCCAATGGTGGCTATGGCCGCGTCGATGGTCAATTCCAAGCATGACTTGAGCAACCTCAATGCCAGGGCTGTTGCAAAGGGTGGCGTCCCTGCCATGGAAGGCGTTACCTACAATGACTATGGGGACGTCTGCGTTTATTGCCATACTCCACACAATTATTCCGGCCCTGCCTTCAGTAATATCGCGCCCATGTGGAACCGGGTAACTCCCCAGGTTGGCAACTACTCGCCCTATGCCAGCAGTACCCTGGACTCCTCAGTGGGCCAGCCGGACCGCGAATCTCTGGCGTGTCTCAGTTGCCACGACGGGACCATCGCGGTTGACGCCATCCATGCCCGCCCGACGACAGGCTGGGTTGATGCCGGTGCCCATTACAAAATGAATTCACAGGAATGCGGCAAGTGTCATGGCGGCGCGGGGGGGGCTCGTGGTGCGGTGGGTGGCGCGCACGATGCCACCATCAAATATATCGGCCAGGACCTTCGAGGTACCCATCCGGTATCGATGAACTATCCGTCGCCTTCGGCAGACCCCCAGTTCAATACCCCTGGTCCCAACGGGACATTCTCTACCGGAGTCAAGCTCTTTTCCGGCAAGGTACAGTGCCCTTCCTGTCATGACCCTCACTTTGCCGACGAAAATAATGCCGAAGGGCGTAATCCCTTCCTTCGCGCTCCCAACCGCGGCAGTGCCTTGTGTGTTACCTGTCACATCAAATGATCTTTAGTCCTGTTTCCCTTGATGCCCGATTGCAGCTTTTATTATAGAGAATTATGCCGCTATCCCTCATTGCTGGTAGTTTTGCCGCGATTGCATGTCTGCTGAAAATGTCTTGACACGGCGAGATTTGGTATGGTATCTGTTTGACCGGTTGCCGATACTCGCAGCCCGGGGGCGTACCTCCGGAAGATTCAGGAAAGGAGGTAGCTTCCAAATGGCACAAGGAACAGTGAAGTGGTTCAATGACAGCAAAGGATTTGGCTTCATTGAGCAGCAGGGCGGCGAGGACGTATTCGTCCATTTCTCCGCAATCAAGGCCGAGGGTTTCAAGACCCTTGCCGAGGGTGAAGTCGTAGAGTTCGACATCATCCAGGGCGCCAAAGGCCCGCAGGCCGCCAATGTGGTTAAGGTTGCCCGTTAATTCCACATTGCAGGAATGACAAAAAAAGACTTCATGTCGGCCCCCTCCAAAAGGGGGCCTTCATTTTTCAACAGGCTTATCAGGCTTTTCCGAGCGATTTACTTCCTTAAGGACATCTTCCATCTCAAGTCCCAGATTTTCCGCCACGTCACCCCATCCCTTGCCGGTTTCATAGAGACGAAGAACCGTGTCTGTATCCTTGTCCGACATCTTTACCAGGGCGTCGACAATTTTCTGGTCTTCGCTCGTAATCTTATGGGGGGTGACCGATGTTTCGGCCGCCACTGATACGCTTGTAAGGGCATAAAGGATAATTGCCGCCGCACCCATGAATATCCTGGATATAAGCATTGTCGAAGACTCCTGTAAGGATCGTGCAGTGAGAAGACGTATTGCTTGCGCAGAAACTTCACGACAGGTATTATAAAAGATATTCTTTGCATCCCGGAAGTCATTTCTTCCGCGCCAATAGAGGAAATATACGATTGAGGATTTTCAGTAAAAATCTTGCCCTGTGCGCAATGCTGGCATTTTTGTTCACATGGAATGCATCCGCTGGCGCGGCGCAGGCAGGCAAGAACCACCCCACTGCCGACAAGATACGGGTCGAGCTTTTCGTCATGAGCCAGTGCCCTTTTGGGGTAGCCGCCGAGAAGTCCCTCTTGCCGCTGGTCAGGAAGTATTCTGACAAGATCGACTTTTCCCTCCACTTTATCGCTCAGGATGAGGAGATGCAGAAGGAGGTCGAAAAAACGGGCGAGCCGGTGACCACAGGTGGTGGCGGATGCTCCGGTTCTCCCGACAAGGGGGTGGGGCCGTTCTTCAGCCTTCACGGCCAGCCTGAAGTCGACGAAGACCTCCGGCAGGTTGCCATTGCCCGACACTATCCGAAGGAATACTTCAATTACCTCCTTTGCAGGG
>JAOUDF010000123.1 GCA_029859385.1 Nitrospirota bacterium | reverse complement strand
CAGCAGCCAGTATCTGAGCCCCAAATACGGCAACTGGTCCTTGACCTGCCGTCAGTGCCATACCCCGCACAACACCAAGAACATCTTCCTGGTAAAAGAGCAGATCAAGACCCCCAACAGCGGGTATAGAAACGTCGACTTCAGGAGCGCTGACGGCTTCGCCGACTACAGCTTTGCCAACAAGGCCGAGCTGGGCACCGGCCCGTGCGAGACCTGCCATACCAAGACCAGCAACGGCAACGGGAGCCCTCGTTACCGTAATACCGGTACCGGCCCCGGCGACGGCTCGCACCAGAACGCGCCGTTCACCGGCAAGTGCATCCAGTGCCATGACCACAAGCGGGGCTTCAGCCCCGTAAGCCCCGGCGGCCTCACCTGCGGCACCTGCCATCCCAAGCAGTGGACGCCCATGAACGGCGATACGTCGACCTATCACATGTATGTACAGAACTCCGACGCCACCGCCCTTGTCGACGGCCTTGGCACAGAGAAGAAGTATCCGTCGAAGAGCCAGCCCAGCCAGGAGACCGACCACCGCCGTTGCCTCATGTGCCATGCCGACATGGAGGTGTTTTCGCGCAACGTCAACCCCGACGCCACCAGCATTGCCTACAACCTGCGGGCATCCATCAGCGTCGCACCGGTCGCCGGCGACCTTTCGACCCACAGCAATACCGACTTCAGAAAGGACCTCTCCGAAGGGGGCATCTGTCTGTCGTGTCACCGGAAAGAGCAGACCAAGAACAACGCCAAGAAGAAGAACGACGGCACCACCAAGACACCGCCGTGGGATGTAGCGAAGTTTGGCGAGTCGGCGCACAACTTCACCGTGGACAACAGCTTCAAGGCCGACAGCTCCAGCTTCAAGGCCAACTGCGTCAAGTGCCACAACGACGACCTGTCCAAGGACTATCAGAAGTCGGAGTACAAGTTCGGCCTTCACGACACCAGGAACCGGAGCATGCTCTCCAACATCAACAGCAACCTGACCTACACCGAGACGAGCTACAACTCGACCGAGGAACACTTCTGCTACCAGTGCCACAGCAAGGACAGCGAGGGTTCCAGCGACTACAACCCCAACGGTGCATCGAGCGACGCGAAGGATGCATACCGCGTGGAGCCGATGAAGCAGATGGCGATCAAGATCAAGAACATGTTCGAGTCGGGCAAGAAATCGTTCCACCCGATCAACGGGAAGAGCCCCTACGACAGCCTCAACGGCCTGTCGTCGGCAGCCGGGAAGCACAAGGTGGACGAGTGGATGAGCCTGCCCACCAATGTGCAGACGGCCAACTGGAACCCGGCATCTTCCCGTCATGTTGAATGTACCGACTGCCACAACCCGCATGCGGCGTCCAAGGAGCCGAGAAACCTCATTACATGGAGGCCGAACCAATACCATCCGGCGGGAAGCACGTTCTCGGGCAACCAGATGGTTGAGGGTTCCTTCGGCGGCCAGGTGGGCGGCGCCAACAAGGGGGTATGGGGCATTGAGCCGACCTTCGGCAGCAGCGGCGGGACCATTGCAAGCAAATATGCCAAGCTTGAGAATTCCGAAAATATCTACCAGCTCTGCTTCAAGTGCCACACCTCCTATGCCTATGGCACCTCTTCCAAGCCCCACATGCCGATGTCGGTGACAAAGTTGACCAACAGCGGTGGAGAGGACAACGGCGCCGGTTCAACATGGTCCTGGTCATCGGGCCCGGAAACCGACGTGTCGGCGGAGTTCAACCCGAACAACTACTCATTCCATCCCATCCTTCGTCGCGGCCGCAACCAGCCGGCCCCGCACCTCAACCGCTACTGGCCCTATTTCAATGGCGGCAGCGGCAACGGCGACGGCTGGAACGCCATCGAATGGGAAGCGACCGGCAAGGAGATGTACAACAGTGGCGGGTCGGTGAAGTATGATGCGGCTGCACGCACGGTTACCATTACCTCAGGCAGAAGTTTCCCGACCTACTATATGCAGCCGGGGTGGAGGATACAGTTCGGCGGAGACCGGCCGTCGTCAAGCAGGACCTGGTACGAGATCAAGACCGTGGACAGCGACAGGCAGGTTACGCTGGTAAGCGGGCCTTCTTCCAGCATGAGCGGTTCTGACTTTGTGGTTAGTCCCGGTTTAGGCTGGGCCTTTGTGCCGCCGTACGGGCCGTGGAGTACCATTACCTGTGCCGATTGCCATTCAGGCTCCGGTTCCGATGACCCGAGGGGACCGCACGGTTCCGACCAGCCCTGGCTACTCCGCGAGGTTGACCAGAATGTCCTGGCCGATGCAAACCTGAACGGTGTTTTGGGGGACAGCGACGACTATATCAACAAGGGATCGTGGAGCTCGAAGCGCTCCAAGACCTTCTGCTATAACTGCCACCGCCGGGATGTCTATGGCGTCTATGCCGCCAATGACGGGGTGGAGCCGTCAATCACTGTTGACCAGAACAAGCATGTCACCTTCAGCCGCATGGCCCCGCACCCGCGTCACTGGAAGGAGTACGAGCCCGATGCAAACGCACTTGGCATATGGTGCATGACTTGTCATGGCGGTATCCAGAGAGGCGGATTGCACGGCAGCAACCGGGGGAAGGACTCCGGGTGGGGCGGTAAAACACCGGGGACTCCTTCGGGCATGAGGCTCAGAAACGGGGCGGCCATTGGCGGGTCCACACTGCGGGCTGACGGCGGTACCTGCTGGACGCGGGAGTATAAGGACGATATCTCCAGTTGCGTCATGCCTGGCGGAGACAAGGACTATACAGCCAACTATAACTATTACGGGCTAGACTGAGAATGCGGCGGGGCGGTTTTGCCCCGCCTTTTTCAGAGACATATAATGAAAAAATATTAACCAAACATGCTGTTTTGTAAGGATTTTTGGTAGAAAAGCCTGCAAGAGCTTATCGTTGAGGTTAATCGTGGTTCATTGGGCTAAAATTGTTGGCCCAATGGAAACAGGCTGATCCTTTTGGATGCACAGGTTTGAGGGGTTTCCGTTGGCGATAAGGGGCGCAAGCGGGTGAATTTATGCCTGATTCAGATGTGTATAGTTAAAAACGGTTAACATTAAGTGACGTTTTAAAAGGGTTTGCGCCGAGCGAGGCTTTTCTGGCTGATTGGCGTTAGTTAGTAAAAGTTAATTGTGGCACGGGATGTGCTCAATAAAGACGGCAATTTGTGTATGGCGTTGTGAAAAGGGGTGGTAATGGGGGCAGTAAAATTGACTCAGGGGTTTCTGTATGCCGTACTGATGCTGGCATTAGCCCCCCTGTCTTCCCATGCCGCCGCCCCTACGGTAGTGGATTCAGTGGAGGCGATCGGGAGCAGCCCGACGCAGATCACGGTATTGTCGTATTTTAGCGGCGACGACAACCGCGATGGATCGATAAAGGTAGAGTACAGTTCAAGCAGCAGTTTCGGCAGCAGCGACACCCATACCGCCTGCGAGAAGGTAACCGGCGGTTCCCCCCGAGTCTGTTACATCAGCAAGCTCGATTCCAGCAAGACCTACCATGTGAAAGTGACCTACAGCGACCCCGACGGGGTAAGCGGTGAGGCGACGCAGACCGTATCAGCCAGCACCAGGGACAGCCAGAAAGATATCTACCCTCCGACGCTCGCCATCATCAAGCCGATGGATGCGGGCGTGGTGGGGGGCAACAGCCAGTATCCCGTCACCATCGACTTCACCGTGTACGACCGCCACAGCGGGATCGACGAATCGTCGGTGGAGGTGGTCATCGACGGGGCGAGCTACCATGCCGCGCCCAACCCCGACCGTGAAGGGTACCATATCTACCGCTGGGGCACGCCGACCAAGGGGTGGCACTCGGTAACCGCCAAGGCCCGGGACAAGGAAGGGAACCTGGGCTACGCGCCCACCGCGCAGTTTTATGTCAACAGCACTACCATCAGCGAAGGTGTTTTTGCCGGAGACGGCAAGCTCCTCGTCCGTGACAACGACAACCAGATCTGCTGGGACTGCCACGGCGGCATCAAGCCCCATTCCAGTCAGTACCTTTCATCCAAGTACGGCAACTGGTCGCTTACCTGCCGCCAGTGCCACACGCCACACAACACCAACAACATCTTTCTCGTAAAAGAGAAGATCAAGACGCCCAACAGCGGGACCAGGCCGGTCGACTTCCGGGTTTCCGCCGGAAGAGACTCCAGCGTCCCCAACGCCGAGTACGGCTATACCAACAAGGTCAATCCCGGCTACGGTCCGTGCGAGACCTGCCACACCAAGACCCGAAACCCCAACAACGACAGCCCGCGCTACCGCAACACCGGGAGCGGCCCCGGCGACGGTTCCCACAAGAACCCGCCGTTCACCACGTCTCCGTGCATCCGCTGCCACGACCACAAGCGCGGCTTCAGCCCGTTGAGCACCGGCAACATCGCGTGCAACATCTGCCATCCCAAGCAGTTCGACCCGATGAACGGGAACAGTTCGACGTACCACATGTATATCCAGAACGCCGAGACCACAAGCCTGCCGGGAGGGCTTGGCCCCGGCAACAAGTATCCGTCGCAGGCCCAGCCGGGGCAGGAGAGCGAGCACCGTCGGTGCATCATGTGCCATACCGACATGGACCTGGTCAACGATGCGGTAAACAAGGACACGCCGGGCCTGGCATACAACCAGCGGGTGTCGATCAGCGTGGCGCCCATCGTAGGCGACCCGTCGACGCAGACCAACACCGACTTCCGGGGTGACCGGGGCGACGGCGGCATCTGCCTTTCGTGCCATAAGAGCGAGCAGACGAAGAACAACAATAAGAAGAAGAACGACGGCACCACCAAGACGCCGCCGTGGGACGTGGCCAAGTTCGGAGAATCGGCGCACAACTTCACGGTGAGCAGCCAGTTCAACAGCGACAACAGCGAGTTCAAGGCCAACTGCGCCAAGTGCCACAACGACGACCTTGAGAAGGACTACCAGCGCTCGCAGTACAAGTTCGGCCTGCACGACACCAAGTACCGGAGCCTGTTATCGAACATCAACAGCAACCTGACCTTTACCGAGACGAGCCACAACTCGACGGAGGAGAACTTCTGCTACCAGTGCCACAGCAAGGAGAGCGAGGGGTCGAGCAACTACAACCCCAACGGTGCAACGAGTGACGCGAAGGATGCCTACAACGTGGAGCCGATGAAACAGAAGGCGGTAAAGATCAAGAGCATGTTCGAGACGAGCACGAAGAAGTCGTTCCACCCCATCAACGGGAAGGCACCGTATGCGAGCCTCAACGGCCTCTCGTCGGCAGCGGGCAAGCACAAGGTGGACGAACACCTGAGCCTGCCGTCCGGCGTACAGACGGCCAACTGGAACCCGGCATCCTCCCGTCACGTAGAGTGCACCGACTGCCACAACCCGCATGCAGCGAGCAAGGAGCCGCGTAATCTGGTCACATGGAGGCCCAACATCTATCATCCGGCGGGGAGCATGTTCTCGGGAAACCAGATGGTGGAAGGCTCCTTCGGCGGGCAGGTGGGCGGGGCCAACCTTGGTACGTGGGGCGTAGAGCCCAGCTACTCAGGTGCGGGCAGCGTGCCGACCAGCTATACGAAGGTGGATAACGTGGAGAACATGTACCAGCTCTGCTTCAAGTGCCATTCGGCCTATGCCTACGGCACGTCATCCAGGCCGTATATCCCGAAGGGGAAGAGCGTCTATGGCAGCAGGGGCGGCGATGATTCCGACGACTGGCATGCCAGCTGGGACGGCCGCTGGGAGCCGGGTCCGCAGACCGACATATCCCAGGACTTCAACCCCAACAACTATGGATTCCATCCGATCCTCAGGCGCGGCCGTAACCAGCCTGCGCCGCACCTCAACGACAACTGGCCCTACTTCAACGGCGGCAGCTCTCTGTGGGAGAGGAGCGGCAGCGACGGCAGTAGTTACAGTAGCAGCTACTCCAGCGGTAGCGGAAAGATCAGCTACAACTCGACAACGAAGGCGGTGACCATCGACTCGGGCAGGAACTTCCCCACCTACCTCATGCAGCCGGGGTGGAGGATACAGCTGGGCAGCAGCAACCCGTCTTCCAGTTATATCTGGTACGAGATCAAGACGGTGGACAGCGATACCCAGATCACCCTGGTGAGCGGGCCGTCATCGAGCATGAGCAGCACCTCATTTAATATCTCGGCCGGTTTCGGCTGGAACTTTGTACCGCCGTACGGGCCTTGGAGCACCATTACCTGCGCCGACTGCCACATGGGTTCCAACGTGGCCGACGACCCGGCGGGCCCGCACGGCTCCGACAATCCCTGGCTGCTGAGAGGGATCAACTATGAGGCCCGGGTGGACAACAACCTCGACGGCGACATGGACGATTCAGGCGACTACATCAATCACGGGAGCTGGAGCAAGAAGACGAACATCTGTTACTCCTGCCACCGCAGGGACATTTACGGTGCCAGGGTAGCGGAGGAAGGGGCGGCGGGCGAACCGCGCCTCCCCGGCAGCTCGCACAGGAACTACAGCCGTTTGTCGGAGCATCCGCCCAAACCGCAGGACGACAAGGAGGCGGGCATGAAGAACGCCTTCGGTATATGGTGCTTCAACTGCCATGGCGGCGACGCGCTGGGCGGCATCCACGGCAGCAACCGGGGTAAGGGATCCAGAGGCTCGACGGCGGTTGCTGTCAGGCTTAGAAACGGCGCCGCGGTTACCGGCAACAATATCGGTTCTTCCGGAGGCTCCTGTTATACCAAGAGCAGCCATGACAGTGTCAACACCTGCAGCAAGGGTCATGAAGATCAGGGCTACGAGGCTACTTACAGCTACACCGGCCTCGACTGAGGTTGCATAGAATTTAACAAACGACTTTTTGAAGGGTCATGAGAACGCGTGATACGTTTTCATGGCCCTTTTTGTTTGCCCCGGCTGTGGCATCTTCTTAGGCCTGTTTTAGGTAGCCACTTTCCCAGATGAGTAGCTCGGTATCCACAATAAACCGCGTATTAAAGCTTCATTAAAGGGTTAAGGGCATGAGTATGTTTTTTTGGCAGCACATAACATGTTGAATTTGCTGACGAATTTAAATTACAATGAATTAATTGGAGAATGTTGTCTTCTGGCGGGTATATTGCATTTTGTTAATGGAGCAGGTTTGCGCTCTGCACTCTTGGAGCGTTGTGCAAGGCAAGTATAGCCGGAGATACAATCATGCTTCGCAAAGGTTTTATCGGTTTTACCGCACTGTTGATGACGGCTGTCTATCTTTTTCTTGTAAGCCCGGCTTCGGCGGCCCAGTACGTCATCCACCCCTCGGGGGCCAATGCCTCCAACTGCGCCACCTTCAGCAGCAGTGCAGCCACCAACCTCGACACTCACGACAGCGATACCAGTTATGCCTCTACCAGCAGTAGCACCTGTGACCTTTACATGGAGATGGATGATCCTTCGGCAGCGC
>JAOUDF010000122.1 GCA_029859385.1 Nitrospirota bacterium | reverse complement strand
GGGCCCCTACAACCAGTGCGCTCGTGAGCTGGAAGAGGCCAGGGCCAGCCTTGCGGGACTCGAGAAGGAGAAACGCGACAAAGAGACGCGGCTCAAGGATGATTCGGAGCTGCTGGAACGCCTCAAAGGGCGTCTGGCCGAAATCAAGACCAACAAGGAGTATTTCGCCCACCTCAAGGAAGTGGAAACCGTCGAGAAAACGGTCAAGGGGCTCGAAGACGATATCCTGTCGCTGATGGAGAAAGTAGAGGCCGCGTCGCGACAGGTGGAGGAGTCTGAATCCCGTCTCAAGGAGGAAGAGGCGAAGCTGGCCGAAGAATCGAAGAAGATAGAGGAGAGCTTTGCTGCCGTCGATCAGGAGCTGGCCGAACTGGGCAAGCGGCGCGAGGTAGAGGCGGCGAATATTACTCCCGACATATTCGAGACCTACGACAAGCTGGTGGCCCGGCATAACGGGTTGGCCGTCGTCGAGGCGCTGAACTATTCCTGCATGGGCTGCCACATGAACCTTCGCCCCCAGGTGTTCAACAATGTCCGTCTTAACAATGCCCTGATTACCTGTGACTACTGCTACCGTATCCTCTACTGGCGGCAGGGGCTGGAAGAAGAGACTCCGGCCGGTCAACAGGGGTGAAATCAGGCTGATACTGTGGTATTATTTTAGGCGCGTACGCAGCAGGACAGATAGCCGCCGGTCTGCATTGCAGACGGGAGGAAAGTCCGGGCTCCGCAGGGCAGGGCGGTCGCTAACGGCGACCGGGGGCGACCCCAGGGAAAGTGCCACAGAAAGCAAACCGCCACGCGTTAGTGTGGTAAGGGTGAAACGGTGAGGTAAGAGCTCACCAGCGACCCTGGCGACAGGGCCGGCTTGGTAAACCCCGCCCGGAGCAAGACCGAATAGGGAGGCGATTCGTCTTTACGGCGAACAAGGGCTGCCCGCCCGAGGCCTCCGGGTATGGTTGCTTGAGGCCGCGGGCAACCGCGGTCCTAGAGGAATGGCTATCATCCCGCCATCGGCGGGAGACAGAACCCGGCTTACGGACTGCTGCGGCACGCATTAAATAGAAGCTGAAGGCCGAAGACTGAAGGGAGTTGGCAATGCCTGCCCTGCTTTTCCTTCGGTCTTCAGCCTTCAGTCTATCTACCTGTCTTTCAAATGAGGTGCGACGGTGACGCGAAAGGAACTGGCAAAGTTTGATGGCAGTAACGGTACGGTCTATATCGCCTATCGAGGCAAGGTCTATGATGTCTCAGCCAGCAATCTTTTTGAGGACGGGGTTCACTTCGAGCACTATGCAGCTCAGGACCTCACGGAGTTTCTGGGTGAAGCGCCCCATGACCAGAAGGTGCTGACCCGGTTCCCGGTAGTCGGGGAGTTGGAAGACTAGTCGTTCTGTCTCTCCCCGCGTAAAACCTCCTCTTTTACTCTGCCTTCGGGCACGATCATCTTTTCGGGATAGCAATGGATTTCAGACATATCGAAAGTTTCTGCAAGGTCGCCGACCTAAAGAGCTTCTCCCGTGCGGCGGAGGAGCTGTATCTGACTCAACCTTCCATAAGCGGTCATATCCTTCAGCTGGAAAAGGAGCTTGGCGTCAAACTGTTTGACCGCCTCGGCAAGGAGGTGGCCCTGACCGCCGCCGGGCGCTGCTTTCTCGACTACGCTACAAGGATGATGGAGTTGAGGGAGGATGCCATCCAGCGGATTGCCGAGTTGTCGGGAGGGGCAAGGGGGACGCTGGTAGTCGGAGGGAGCACCATTCCCGCTGAATATCTCCTGCCGAGCATCATCGGCCGCTTCAAGGAAGGCAGGGAGCAGGTCTCGATATCCCTCATGGTGAGCGACACCGCGGGGATTGTCGAGAAGCTCCAGACCGGAGAAATCGAGGTTGGCGTCATCGGCGCGGCCAGCGACGACCCTCATCTTGAATGCCGGTCGCTGGTATCCGACCGCCTGGCGCTGGTGGTCTATCCCGACCATCATTTTGGTGCATCGGTTAGCCTTAAGGCCCTGGCAGGAGAGCCATGCATCCTAAGAGAGAGAGGGTCGGGGACAAGACGGTTTATCGAAGGTTTGCTGCGCCGTGAAGGGTTCTCCATGGGGAATCTCAACGTCGTCGCCGAAATGGGGAGTACCGCGGCGCTGAAGAGCGCCATAAAGGGGAGGGTGGGAGTATCGATCCTTTCGGTCCGGGCGGTGGAAGAGGAGGTAAAGGCGGGTAGTCTGCGGCTGGTGGATATTGCCGGCCTGGACGGGATGGAGCGGATGTTTTACCTGGTCACCAGCAGGACGCGCACCATATCCCCGATTGGCCTCCAGTTCGTCGACTTTCTGCTCGAGTGGTCGAAAACGGCTCAACGATAAACAGAGCTGGTCATGGCGGTCAGCTCTTTTTTGATAATCGCTATATGGTGTGCCTCGCTCTCGGCCAGTTCGTTGAAGAGTACCTTGGCGCCGCTCTCTGAAGCCGCCTTTGCGTTGGCAGAGTAAAAGTCAAAAGACTCCTGCTCTCTCTCGAGGGCGAAATCAAGGACCTCCTTGATATTGGTAAAGTCGACGTTCTCCGCCTTTGCCAGCCCCTGAAGAACAGTGCCGCCCCCCTCCATGATGTCCGATTTCATCCGTGCCTTGAACTCATCGATAGTGAGAGCCTTCTCCTCCGTCAAGCCACTGTACAGGTTGAATATGTTGAGCATATGCTTGTCTTCAACTTTGCTCAGCGTCTCGAAGGTCTTGGCGGCGCTGGGGTAAGAGGCTTTTACGGACGCCTTCTCGTAGAACTGCTGCATGCCGTTTTCCAAGAGGAATGAAACGGTCAGTATCTGAAGAATATCCTCATCTCCGTGGAACAGTGCCATTGAAACCTCCCCGCCAATAAATGGTCAATTTTAATCAGAACATAACAGAGGGTGGAGTGACGGTCAAGCCTTTTTGCCCTCTTCTCTCCCGCTTTTGGCTTGACAATAAAAAATCTTCCGGTTAACTTGCAGGTTATTTCGCGGAACTCTGCGAAAACTGTCGCTTTTTCAGATTTGTCATCAGGAGGGTGTACCATGATTCCGGAGAATCTCAAGTATCACAGAGAACACTGCTGGGCAAAGATATCGGGGAAGAAGGCGGTAATCGGGATCACCGACTATGCCCAGGAGGCGCTGGGGGATATCGTCTACATAGACATCCCTGAGCTGGACAGCGAAGTGGAAATTGATGGGGAGATGGGGGAGATCGAGTCGACCAAAGCCACCTCGTCGCTGGTGTCTCCCGTGAGCGGCACCGTGGTGGAAGTGAACGAGGAGATCGCCGACTCTCCCGAGATTATCAACGAAGACCCCTACGGCAAGGGGTGGATATGCGCCATCGCCCTTTCGGACCCATCAGAGATCGCAACGCTGATGGATGCCAGGGCTTATGAGGTATTCATCGAGGAAGAAGAGGGCTGATCGGAATATTTACCATGCTATCGGCAGCAAGGGGAAGTCATCGGGCTTCCCCTTTATTTTTTCCGGGCACTTCCCTATAATCAGAAACAGTTGCCAATTATTCCGGCAAATCTCCGGGAGACCTTATGAGCAAGAGGATAGTGGTGATCGGCGCAGGGCCCGGTGGTTATGTCGCCGCCATCAGGGCCGCGCAGATGGGGGCCTCGGTAACCGTTATCGAGGATACGGAGGTAGGCGGCACCTGTCTCAACAGGGGGTGCATCCCCACCAAGTCGCTCATTGCATCGGTTGAAGCCCTCGCCGGGGTTCGGGCCGCCGAGGACTATGGAATCGAGGTCCGCGGCGAGATAGTGCCCAATGTCCCACGTATCTATGAACGGGCCGGCAAGACCGTCGCCCTGCTGGCAAAGGGGATACGGGCGCTATTTAAATCCCGCAATATTTCTCTGATTGAAGGCAAGGGCTCGCTGGTCGACCGCTCGACAGTCTCGGTGATGCAGCGGGACGGACAGACGAGCAGGTTTGAGGCGGATGCCATCATTATCGCTACAGGATCGAACCCGTCCCGCCCCTCGCTCTTTCCTTTTGACGGTAAAAAGGTCCTTACCAGCGATGATGCCCTCAGGCTGACGACCCTGCCCAAATCGATGATCATCGTGGGGGCCGGTGTCATCGGCTGTGAATGGGCTTGTATATTCCGGGAATTGGGTGTAGAGGTCACCATGGTGGAGATGATGCCCCGAGCCCTGGCGACCGAGGACGAGGAGATTTCCGAGCTCCTTGAAAGAGAGCTGAAAAAAAAGAAGATACGACTTCTCACCGGTGTCAGGATAGAGCGGATGGAGGTCGTGGCCGATCTGGTAACGGCCAGCCTCGGGGAGAAGGGGGAGGTTTCCGCTGAGACCGCGCTGATCTCCGTGGGGCGCACATTCAACACCGACGGTCTCAACCTTGACGCCGTTGGTGTAAAGCGGGGTGGCCGCGGAGAAATAGCAGTAAACTCCAGGATGGAGACCAGCGTGGCCGGCATCTACGCTGTGGGCGACGTAACGGGCGGCATACTGCTGGCCCATGTCGCTTCAAAAGAAGGCATCGTCGCCGCCGAGAATATCATGGGGCACAATGCGACGATGGACTACAGCGTAGTTCCATCTGGCATCTTTACCCTTCCCGAGATAGGCTCCGTCGGCCTGCGGGAGTTCGAGGCCAAAGAGCGGGGTATTTTGGTCAAGGTGGGCAGGTTCCCTTTCCGAGCCCTTGGCAGGGCCATGGCAGCCGGAGAGTATACGGGGATGGTGAAGGTCATTGCCCACGGCGTTACCGACCGGATACTGGGTGTGCACATCATGGGGCCTCACGCCGCGGACCTCATCCACGAGGCGGTGGTCGCCATGAACAAAGGGATGACGGCTGCCGAACTGGGACACACCATTCATGCCCATCCCACCTTCGCCGAGGCCTTCATGGAGGCGGCGGAGGATGTGGAAGGGAACTGTATTCATCTGCCGAAAAGGCAGCAGGCATGATCAGTCAGGAAACTGCAAAGGAGGCCACTGTGTCGCACACTGCACCCATCAAGTTCGGAACATCAGGATGGCGCGGAATCATCGCCGATGACTTTACCTTTCAGCGGGTGAAGGTCGTGACCCAGGCCATTGCCCAGTATCTCATGGAAGAGGGGATCGCTGAACGCGGGGTGGTGGTGGGGTACGATACCCGGTTTCTCTCCGAACGGTTTGCGCTGGAGACTGCCAGAGTACTGGCCGCCAACGACATTCCTGTCTATCTTTCCGACCGTGACGCGCCGACGCCGGTCATCTCCTTTGAAATCCTGAGGCGCAGGGCAGCCGGGGGGATCAATTTTACCGCCAGCCACAATCCGCCGGAGTATAATGGCATCAAGTTTTCACCGGCCTGGGGCGGCCCCGCCCTTCCCGAGACGACAAAGGCCATCGAGAATATAGCCAATGAACTGATGAAGACATTCAACTACCGCGAAATATCACTCGACGAGGCGAAGAAGCGGGGGCTGGTGACCCTCGAAGACTTCAGGCCGCATTACCTTGCCGATATCAAGAAGAAGATCAATTTCGAGGCCATAGGGAAGGCAAAACTGAAGGTCGGCGTTGATGTCCTTTACGGTACGGCGAAGGATTATCTCGATACCCTCCTGCGGGATGCAGGGTGCGAAGTCACGGTGTTCCACGACAAGAGGGACCCCTACTTCGGCGGTCGACCACCGGAGCCGGCGGAGGAAAACATCGAAGACCTGATTGCCGGTGTCAAGTTGGGGCGATTTGATATTGGCCTTGCCACCGACGGCGATGCGGACAGGTTCGGCGTAATAGACCGCGGGGGGCGGTTCATCCCGGCCAACTATCTGATACCGCTGCTGCTCGATTACCTCAAGAAGACCCGCGGATGGAGCGGGGGTGTGGCCAGGTCGGTGGCGACCAGCCATCTGATCGACGCCGTGGCGAAGTTGCACGGCCTTCAGGTCTATGAAACACCGGTAGGTTTCAAGTTCATCGGAGATCTGATAACGCAGGACAAGATCAGTATCGGCGGGGAAGAGAGTGCCGGCCTCACCATAAAGGGGCATGTTCCGGAGAAGGATGGTATACTGGCCTGTCTGCTGGCGGCAGAGGTGGTGGCCGTCGAGGGGAGGAGCCTTTCCGAGCTGCTGGAAGATATCTTCAACAGGATAGGACACCGGATTTATACCGACAGGATCAATATTCACCTCAACGATGCCATAAAGGAAGGGTTGAAGAAGAAGCTCGCGGAGCCTAAAGAATCTTTCGCCGGTGTAAAGGTAACCGGCATAGACCGGACCGACGGTGTGAAATATCTCCTTGAAGACGGTAGCTGGCTTCTGTTACGCTTATCGGGCACCGAGCCCGTTGCGCGTCTTTACGTAGAGGCGGGGAGTGAACCCGTTTTCCACAAACTGATTGCGGCGGGTAAAGAGTTTGCTCTGAGCTGAGCCCTGAGCAGCATGGTTTGTCACTTAAAAAGGTCTGGCTGAATAATGAAAAAGGCTTGTTTACTGATTCTGGCCGGTATTCTTCTGATAGGGGTTTCCCTGGCGTCAGCCGCGGAAATGGCCAAGGAGACGCTCACTCCGGCTGCATTGATCGCAAAGCTCACCGAATCCAAAACGGAGAAGGAGCGTTTCGAGATCGTTGCAGAGATTGCCAAACTGGGGGCTGCGGCGGTGCCTGAACTCAGAGAGGCTCTGAAGCACAGAAACTGGCGAGTGCAATGGGGAGCTGCCGTCGCCCTGGGGACAATACAGGACAAGGGGTCGGCGCCTGCATTGATTGAACTGCTCAAAACCGGCACCGACCCCGGAATCCGTGGGGCGGCTCAGGCGCTGGCAATGCTCAAGGAACAGTCCGCTGTTCCCCACCTGCTTCAGGCGATGCAGGGCCTCAATGCCGCCTCGGCCATTGAGGCGTTGGGACTGATCGGCGACCCGGGTGCCGCTATTCTGTTGACCAGGGTTATGGACGATGCAAAGGACAACGACGTGAAGCGCGTTGCCGCCGAAGCGCTGGGGCGCCTGAAAGACCCCATGGCCATACCCTCTCTGATTGAAGGCCTCAAGTCAGGCAGCTGGCAGGTGCAGGCCCCCTCGCGTTGGGCCCTTGTGCAGATAGGGAAGCCGGCAGTGCCTGACCTTATCGGATTGCTTTCCGTTGAACTGGGCGATGCCCCGCGGCTGGCGGCTGAGGCCTTGGGTGAATTGAAGGAACCGACTGCCGTGAAGCCTCTCCTGGCTGTCCTGAAGAACATGAAGAATGTCCCGGCCCGTATTGCCGCTGCCGATGCCCTTGGAGAAGTCGGCGACTCTTCGTCGATTATACCGTTGATTGAAGCGTACGAAGATATGGGTGAGTATACGGTAGAGTTTGTCTGGAAAGGTGTACGGGTGTCGGCAGCGGAGTCGGTTGCCAAGATGAGCAAGGATTCTCTTTCGATCCTTCTTGAAAAACTCAA